>NZ_JBKYMO010000172.1:0-11308 GCF_047302915.1 Massilia sp. CT11-108
CGGCCCGCTGTGCACGGCGAAGTGCTTCGGCGTCGCGACGACGTCCGGCAGGTCCGGGTTCGGTCCCTGGATGCCCTGGATGAACGCGACGCCCAGTTGCGCCGTCAGGTACGGGTCTTCGCCATACGTCTCCTGGCCACGGCCCCAGCGGGGGTCGCGGAAGATGTTGATGTTCGGCGACCAGGTGTCGAGCCCCGTGCCGATCCTGCCCAGGTGGCCCGTCTGGCGGCCCAGCGTGTGCAGCGCGCGCACTTCCGTGCTGATCGCGGACGCGACCTTGTGCACGAGCGGCGCGTCGAACGTCGCGGCGAGGCCGATGGGTTCGGGGAAGTTCGTCGTGGGCAGCGGTCCCAGCGCGCCGTGCAGCGATTCGGTCCACCAGTTATAGGCGGGAATGCCGAGGCGGGGCACGGCGGGTGCGACGTTGAGCAGCTGGTCGATCTTCTCGTCCAGTGTCATCTGCGCGACCAGGGCGCGGGCGCGGGCGTCCGCATCCGTGCGTGCTTCAGGGGATGTGGTGGTGGTCTGTGCCGCGGCCGGCATCGCCGCGGCGAGGATCAGGGCGCCGCACAGGGCGGTGCGCTTGATGCCTCTCGATAAGTCTCCTGCTTGACCAATTCGTTTGGTCTTATCTTTTTGCATAGGGGGTACCTTAAAAGGTCATGCCATCGGATAGGCTCCGTACATGATAGATGAGTGAGAAATGATTGCGATAACAAGAGGTGCCCGGCTCATCGGCGGCGTTCGATCGCTGCCGCAACCGTGGGTCGATCACGGGTGCGGGAAGGAAGGAACGCGCACATTGAGCCGGACGAGGTCCAATGTAGTGGAGGAATTGTTCGGAAGCCAATAACTTTTTGGTGAGAACCGATATCGGAATGGATATGGGTCGCGGCAGGTGTTCGACTGTTACGTAACATTAATGTTATACGCGAACATATTCACAATGTTGTGCTCGCACATCGCTCGTATTGTTTCGTTGAGGAAAGTCAAAGTTGAGTCCATAATGGCCTCAACAGAAGTATTGACTTCCAGCCGGCGCATCGTCATGCCATTTCCTCACCGCCTCGTCTCCTTCCTGCTCGTGACCGCCACGGCGTTCGGGCCGGTTGCGCACGCCGGTACCCCGGCCGTCGATCCCAGGGCGGAAGTGAACGCGATCTGGGACCTCGCGCAGGATTCCCCGCGCGCGGCGCTCGACCGGGTACAGGCCGCGCGCCGCGACCTGGGGCCGGATGCGCCCTACGACGCCAGGCAGATGCTGTTGCGCACGGAAGTGCGGCTCAGGGAAGACCTGGGCCAGCAGGACTCGGCCTATACGCTGGAACGCGAATCGCTGCAACTGGCGCAGGCCAGGGGCGATACGGCGGGCGTGGCGCTGGCCATGCTGGGCCAGGTGCGCGAGCTGCTCGAGGCCCATCGGCTGGACGATGCCCAGGCGCTGCTCGACAGGATCGTGGCCCAGGCGCCGAAGGACACGGCGCTGACGTTCAAGGTGTCGGCCGAGCGCACGCAGGGCGATATCCTGAACCTGCGCGCCCGGCTGGACGAGGCGCTGGCGGCCTACCTGCGCGGGCTGCGGCTGTTGCAGGGCAAGCCCGGCGAAAGCGGCAGGCGCGCCGTGATGTACGCCCGGATCGCCCAGGTGTACGCCAATGCCGACAATCCCGCCAAGGCGATCGAGAATGCCGACCTGGGGCTGGCGGAAAAGAAGATGTCGCTGCGGTCGCTCGCGTCGCTGCAGTTCACCCGCGCCATCGCGCTGGTCAGGATCGGCCGCGACGGCGAAGGCATCGCCGCGTTCGAGAACGCGCTGGCGACGGCGGTGCGCGCGGGATTGCAGGGTATGGAAGCGGCGGCCCGCGGCAATATCGCGGACTATTATCTGCAGCACCACGACTACGTGCGCGCGGAAGCGGAGTCGCGCAAGGCGCTGGTCGTGTCGGAAAAGGGCAGCGACCAGAACGTCATCCAGATGGCGCGCGCCAATCTCGGGTTCGCGCTGATGGGCCAGGGCCGCATAGCCGAGGGCCTGCCCTGGGTCGACGGCGTCATCGCGCACCTGCGCAAGGACAAGCTCATCGGCGACCTCGAGGCGATGCTGGACGAGAAGGGCCGCATGCTGGAGCGCGCGGGCCAGTACCAGCAGGCGCTGGCGATCGTGCGTGAGCAGCAGTCGCTGCAACAGCAGAGCGCCCGCGCCGCGCGCGACCGCGCGATCGCGACGCTGCAGGAAGAATTCGACGCCCACCGCCGCAGCCAGCAGATCACGCTGCTGCAGCGCGAGAACCGGCTGAAGGATGCGGAGCTGAACAACCGCCGCACGGTGCAGCTCGCGACGACGTTCGGCGCCGTGCTGACGGTGCTGGCGGGCGCCGTCGTGACGGTCCTGTACCGGCGCACGGCGCGCAGCAACGCGCGGCTGAAGGAATTGAACGTGCAGCTCGAATTCGGTTCGACGCACGACGCGCTGACGGGCCTGCACAATCGCCGCTCGCTGACGAACCGGATGAGCGTCCGCAAGGACGACCGCCGGCACCCGGTGCCCGGCGCCGTCGACTGCTTCGTCCTGATGGACATCGACCATTTTAAAAGCATCAACGACCGCTGGGGCCATGGCGCGGGCGACGCGGTCCTCGTCGACGTCGCGCGCCGCCTCGCCGCGGCCGTGCGCGACACCGACATGGTGGTGCGCTGGGGCGGCGAGGAATTCATGATCCACGCGCCCGCCATGGATCCGGCCAGCGTCGCCGGCATGGCGGAGCGGATCCTGGATGCGATCGGCGCCAGGCCCGTCGACGCGGGCACGTGCACGATCCCGGTGACGCTCACCGCGGGGATCGTCGCGCTGCCGGGCGCCGGCGCCGCGTTCGACTGGCCGTGCGCCGTGCGCCTGGCCGACTGGGCGCTGTATCAGGGCAAGGCGCAGGGCCGCAACCAGGCCCGTATCGTCACGCGGCTGTACGCGCCGGCGGACACCGTGATGGCGGCGCTCGACCGCGACGGCGCGGACGTCGCCGTGCTGCTGGCGCTGGAGGGCGTGCACGGCCCGCGCCAGGTGGTGGAACGGGCGCCGCCGCCCAGGCGCGACACGGGCGGCGGCACCCTGCACGCCATGGTGCGCGCGTGACCGGTTAGCCGCGCCGCGCCGCCTCGATCGCGGCGACGTCGATCTTTTTCATCTCCATCATCGCGTTGAACGCGCGCTTGGCCGCGGCGCGGTCCGTGCCCGTAAACGCTTCCATCAGCACGCGCGGCGTGATCTGCCACGACACGCCCCACCGGTCGCGGCACCAGCCGCACGCGTTCTCCTCGCCGCCGTTGCCGACGATCGCATTCCACAGGCGGTCCGTCTCTTCCTGGTCCTCGGTCGAGACCTGGAACGAGAACGCGTCGGTGTGCCTGGGACCGGGACCGCCGTTCAGGCCGAGGCACGGGATGCCCATCACGGTGAACTCCACCGTCAGGACACTGCCTTCCTGGCCGGCCGGATAATCGCCGGGCGCGCGGTGGACGGCGCCGACGGCACTGTCGGGGAATGTCTGCGCATAGAACGTCGCCGCATCGAGGGCATCGTTGTCGTACCACAGGCAAATCGTGTTCTTGTTGATCATCTCGTCTCCCTTCGTGGTCTGGAAATGGAGCGGACACGATAGCACGACGCGCGGCTCGCCGGCATGTGGCGGCTCATCGCTCGGCCTGCGCGGGATGTCCCGTCAGCGGCAGCTCCGGCAGGAACAGCAGCGCGATGAGCCCCGCCAGCACGATCAGCGCACCGGCGCCGAAAATGTTGGCGATGGCGTGGCGGTACACGTCCACCGTCAGCGCCTGCGCGGCGGGCAGCGCAGCTGCCGCGCCATGCGCGCTCGCGCGTGCGACGTCCGCGATGCCGTGCGCGTGCACCTGGTGCGCGAGGATGGCGCCGGAACCCGTCACGCCGAGCAGCCCGCCGAGCGAGCGGAAGAACGTCAGCATCGCCGTGCCCACGCCGCGCCGCGGGACGGGCAGCGCGTTCTGCACGGCGATCGTCATGTTGGGCATCACGAGGCCCGGGCCCGCGCCCAGCATGAAGATCGCGGGCTCGATGATCCAGTAGCCGCGCGCCGTGTCCATGCCCCACGCGAGGACCGCGAACGCCAGCACCGCCGCCGACAATCCCGCCACCTGCACGGCCTTGTACTTGCCCGAGCGCGACAGCACGCGGCCGTTCAGCGTGGACGACGCGATCATCCCGACCATCATCGCCACCGTCATCATGCCCGAATGCGCGGGGCTGCTGCCCATCACGAGCTGGAAGAACAGCGGGAAGAACACGCTCGCGCCCATCAGGCCCATGAACGTCAGCGCCATCACGATGCTGGCGATGTTGAAGACGCGGCTGTGGAACAGGTCCGGCGGCAGCACGGGTTCGGCCGCGCGGCGCAGGTGCACCATCAGCCAGCCGCCCGGCACGACGGTCAATGCCGCGCACACCTGCACCTGCACCGAATCCCACGCCCATTCCGTGCCGCCCAGCGCGAGGATCAGCAGCAGCGCCGTGATGGTCACCGTGAGCAGCACGGAGCCGAGGTAGTCGATGCGGTGCGCGTGCGTCTGCACGGGCTTGCGCAGCGAGCGCGCGATGGCGTGGAAGGCGACCGCGCCGACGGGCAGGTTGATGAAGAAGATCCAGTGCCACGACAGCAGGTCCGTCATCATCCCGCCCAGCACGGGACCGAGCACGCTGGTGACCGCGAACACGATGGCGATCGAGCCCTGGCGCCGCGCCCGTTCCTTCGGCGGCACGAGGTCGCCGATGATGATCTGCGCCAGCGGCATGAAGCCGCCGGAACCCATGCCCTGGATGGCGCGGAACGCGATCAGCTGCGTCATGCTCTGCGCGAAGCCGCACAGCATGGAGCCCAGCAGGAAGGTCGCGAGCGCCGTGAAGATCATCGGACGCCGGCCGTACTGGTCGGCCAGCTTGCCGTACAGCGGCATCGTGGCGGTGGAGGCGAGCACGTACGCCGTCACGACCCACGACAAATGGTTCATGCCGCCCAGGTCGCCCACGATGCGGGGCAGGGCGGTGGCGACGATGCTCTGGTCGAGCGCCCCGAGGCCCAGCACGGCCATCAGGGCCAGGTAGACGGAACGGATTTCGTGGGCGTCGGCGAACGTGGGGGATTCAATCTTCATGGTCGGCGAGGAAGTTGAGGGCGTCGATGGCGCCGGCGAGCGCGGTCATCTGGTCGGGCGACAGGCGGGCGATGCGTTGCGACAGCCAGTCGTGGCGGCGGTCGCGCAACTGGTGCAGCGCTTTGTGGCCGGCCGGGCTGACGTGCAGGCCGCTCCTGCGCCGGTCGTGTTCCTGGGCGGCGCGCTCGACGAGGCCGGCCGTTTCCAGGGCCTTGACCTGGCCGCTCATCGTCGGGCTGCGCACCTGCTGCATGCGCGCGAGCTCGGCCACGCCGATGCCGGGGTGTTCATGGATCATGTGCAGGAGCATCGCCTGCATCAGCGACATGCCTTGTTCCTGGCGCTCGGTGTCGCGCCGCATCTGGCGCACGAGGCCCTTGAGGGCCGTGCGCAGGTCTTCGGACAGGCGTTCGACGGGTTGGTCGTAGTTGGGCATGAGTAATATAGGTAGGCTACCTAACTATCTTACGCGCATCGCGCCGCGCATGCAAATGGTGTCTTGGTGACAATGCACGCATTTTTTCGGCGACACATTTGATAAGGTGGCGCACTATGCATTTTCGAGCCCAACTGGACCGTTCCCTCGCCATGCTGTCCGCGCGCGGCCTGGCGCGTCGTCACGCCGCGCCGCCGCTGTTCCGGCTGCTGTGGAAACTCGGCGTCCGCGTCCGCCCGCCGCACTTCCTCGGCTTCGCCCACATCGCCGGAGTCTATGGTACGTGGTTCACGTGCGCATGGGGCATGTTCATGTGGCTGCTGGTGTGGTCGCAGCAGGGACTGGACTTCCTGGGCGTGGCGCTCAGGTCTTGCGGCGCAGGCGCGGCGTTCGGCTTGATGATGGCGTGGTTTTATACGCGCGAACGCAGGGAATTCGCGTTGCCGGCCTGGGAATCGTTCGGCCGGGACGAACAGACAGGCTGAACGGGGGACGCATGCAGACGTCCGCCGAGGGTGTCAACCTGGTCGAGGTCCGCTGGGGCGAGGTGACGAGCGTCCGCATCGATCCGGACACGGCCATGCTGGAGCGGACGCTGCAGCGCATCGCGGCCAAGGGCACGGCGGAAGCGCTGGCCGCGCCCATCATCTCCTGAAGCGGCTTACAGCGTCTGCCAGGCCAGCGCGGCCATCACTTCGTCCACGCCGATCTTGTCGACCCAGTCGTCACGCCGCGCGACCGTAATCACGGTGCTGTTGTGCTTGTCGATGGGGGCCCATTCCGGATTCTTTTGACGCATCAGCGCGATCACGGGGACGTGCACCGCATTCGCCAGATGCATGACGGCCGTCTCGACGGAGACGATCAGCTTGCACAGGCTGAGGATGGCCGGCAGCTGGAAGAAATTGTCTTCGGCACTGAACAGATGGGTGCGCGCGAGGTCGTGGCGGGCGAACAGGGCACGGGCGCGCGCCAGGTCTTCCGGGACGACGTTGACGATGAAGCCGGCGTCGTGCCACGCGGCGTCGCGCTGCATCGTGCGGATCAGTTCGATGACCCGCTCCAGCGGCCACGAGCGCTCGACCGATTTCGAGTACGCATTCAGGAACACGACCTTGGGCGCCGTCACGCCGGTGCCGCCGAATCCCCAGGCGGCGAACTGGCCGCGCGCGTAGTCCATCCAGCGGTCGGGGATGGACAGCACGGGATAGCGTGCGGCCGGCGGGATCGTGATGCCGAACAGCTGCGTGAACCAGTCGGCGTAGATGTCACTGATGTGCTGGTCCGGATGCGATGCCGTGCTGTACGCGGAAATGAAGGCGTCCAGCTTGCGGTAGGCGAGGTGCTTCGGCAGGTCGTAGGACCGCACGCGCTTCTTCTGGCCCACGACGAAGCCGTGCGGGCTGATCTTGCGGGCCAGGCCCGCGTACTTGTGCCGGTCCAGCACGGCGAGCGACACGACGATCGGGTAATCCTGCTGCTTTGCTTCCTGCAGCGAGGCCTTGTACAGCGCGGGGCTGTAGGTTTCGTCGTAGACCTTGTCGAAGCAGGGGCACTCGGCCAGCCAGTCGTACAGCGCGTATTTCTTCAGGTGCGGCCAGTCCGCGGCCCGGCGCGTGCGGCGGCGCTCGTCGACCCACAGGTCGATCTTCAGGTGCGGGAAGGCGCGCGCGAAGGCGGTGAAGCAGCTTTGCAGGTAAGTGAAATCGCCCAGCGCCAGGTGGGCGATGAACAGGATCCTGTCGGCACGCGCGAGCAGCGCGCGGTCGACCAATGCCGTGCGGGCGGCCGAGTCGGCCAGCCAGTCCGTGTCGAATGCGCCCGGCTGTGCGTGGCCACCCCAGCTGTCCAGTTTCAGCGTCTGTTCACTCGAGATCTTCATAGCAAAATTGTAGAGGGCGAATGGCCGGGGTAAAACAGTCGGTGCTGTAAAGTTCGGTAAAGCTTTTATTAAGAATTACCAGACCAGGATGACGTCCGTGTTGCATGCCGGGGTAATGGGAAATGGCTGATTAGTAAATATTGCATCCCGCCAGTCTGCCAGATTGCATGGCAAAACGATGCACTGTTGAGGTTACAAGTTGTAACGACATGTGTCGCCGGCCGCACCACCGGCCGTTGGCGGGCCGATGGTGCGTGGTCCAGCGTCAGCCCAGGTTGCTGCCGCGGATCTTGCTCAGGTCCGTGTCGCTGCCGGCCGTACCGGGCCGTGGATCGAGGCTCCCGCCGGCGCCGCCACCGGGCATGGCACTGCCCGCGCCCGTGCCCATATCGGACGAGCCAGCGTGCCCGGCGCCCATCGAGCCCATGCCGGCACCCGCGCCCGTGCTGGCGCCAGCGCCGCCGCCGACCATGCCGCGCATCGCCACGTTCGGTCCCATGCTGGGCGCGCCGGAACGCATCGGGTCGGTGCCGTAGAAGCTGTGGATGTGCTGGGCCCATTGCGCGTCGGCCATGTCGGGCCAGGCATCCTTGTCGAAGCCGGGGGCGTTCCGCAGGCCTTCCTTCTCGATATCGAGCACGAAGCGCTTGTTGACGGTGTCCAGGTGCAGGGCCTGCCAGGGCACGGCGAACAGCTTGTCGCCCATGCCCAGGAAGCCGCCGAAGGACAGCACGGCGTAGGCGACCTGGCCGGTCTGCATGTCGAGCATGATTTCCTTGATGTCGCCCAGGTCCTGGTCGGCGGCGTTGACGACGCTGTCGCCGATCAGGGTGTCGGCGCCCATCAGCGCCGGGCCTGGGCCGGCATGTCGTCCAGTGGCCTTGTACATGCCATATTTGTCGCGATCTGCGTAGCTCATCTTTCTTCCTCCTGATGTCGATGATTGCAGGGCTGTCGGTGTGCGGTACCCATCAAGGATAGACGGGCCTCCTCGTACGCGTTTGCGTCCACTCAATCGTGCGCCAACGCGGTACGCGCCGACGTTCCGATCCTAGTCCCGATCCGCATTGCCGCGCGCCCGCTAGATGCCAGGAAAAAGACATCTGACACAGGTCGAAAAGTAGCGCTACGTAATACTTGGTGAGAATTAGGTGCCGCCTGCTCGACTATCATGCTGGACTTGGTTCATGATCAATGCACCCAAACACGAAGGAGTGGCGATGAAACGTTGGATGTTGGCGGTACTGATGTGCGCGGCGGGCGCCGCGCAGGCGAATTCGGCATGCGACAAGCCGAAGAAGGATTTCGACGGCCTGTATTGCCTGAACAAGGTGTACCAGGAAGCGGACAATGAGCTCAACAGCACGTACGGCAAGCTGGCCGGCAAGCTCGATGCGGACGGGAGGAAGCGTCTCAAAACGGGCCAGCTGCAATGGATAGCTGAACGCAACGACAACTGCTCGCGCCACGAGGGCAGCGCGTTCTACGTGAACCTCGAGTGCGCGACCGGCACGACCGTCCGCCGCGCCCAGTTCCTGCAGGACCGCCTGCGCGAGTGCGTGAGCGCGGGCTGCCAGAACAGCAAGCTGTAGGCGCGCCGGCCGTCAGTCCAGGTCGGAAGCGTCGTGGCGCTCCAGCACCTGTTCTTCCGGCTTGCCGCGCACGCGGTTGACCTTGCGCCCGCGGATCACGGCCGGCCGCGCGCCGACCTCGTCCGCCCAGCGGCGCACCTGCTGGTACTGGTGCACGGCGAGGAATTCGCCGGCATCGTACAGCTCGCCCAGCACGAGGCCGCCGTACCACGGCCAGATCGCCATGTCGGCGATCGTGTATTCGTCGCCCGCGACGAAGCGGCGCCCGGCCAGCAGGCGGTCGAGCACGTCCAGCTGGCGCTTCGTTTCCATCGCATAGCGGTTGATCGGGTATTCCAGCTTTTCCGGCGCGTACGCATAGAAATGGCCGAAGCCGCCGCCGACGAACGGCGCCGAGCCCATCTGCCACATCAGCCAGTTGAAGGTCTCGGTGCGGGCCGGGATGTTCTTCGGCAGGAAGGCGCCGAATTTTTCCGCCAGGTAGACGAGGATAGCCCCGGACTCGAACACGCGCACGGGGTCTGGTCCGCTGCGGTCGACGAGCGCCGGGATCTTGGAATTCGGGTTGATCTCGACGAAGCCGCTGCCGAACTGGGCGCCTTCGTTGATGCGGATGAGCCAGGCGTCGTATTCCGCACCGGCGTGGCCCGCGGCCAGCAGCTCCTCGAGCATGATCGTGACCTTTTGCCCGTTCGGCGTGCCCAGCGAATACAGTTGCAGCGGATGCTTGCCCTCCGGCAGTTCCAGCTCGTGGGTCTTGCCCGCCACGGGACGGTTGATGCTGGCGAAGGCACCGCCCGAGGGCGTCGCCGGGGACCAGACCCGGGGCGGGACGTAGGTGGACGTGAACGGGTTCGTGGGGTCGGACATTGCACTTCTCCTTCTGGGACTCGGTAGGAGAGGCGATGATGCCCGAAAAGCCGGCTTCGTGCTGGAAGCGGGCGCGCCGTCTCAGCGCAGCAGTTTCAACCCCGGCGGCAGCGCATCGCCGAACATGCGCGTGCTGCTTTCCTGGTCCAGTTCGACCACCTCGCGCACCTGCGCGGACCAGCTGGCCGGCGCCCCCGCGGACGCGAGCCGCAGCAAGACCTGGGCGCGCAAGTCCTCGCCGATGTCGCGCGTGCGGTCGCCTGTCTTGCGCGCGAGGTGGGCGGCGGCGAAGCCGGCCGGCTCGATCCGCTTCCAGTCGAACAGCATGAGTTCCGTCAGCCAGCGTTCGGCGGCCTCGGGCGGCGCCACTTCGTGCGCGCTGCCGTGCAGCGGCGTGCGGGCGCCCACGCGCGCGAGCGCCCACAGATAGCGCGCGTACGTGGCCGCCGCCTTCGCATCGGGCTTGGGCGTGACGGGAATGCCCATGATGCGGCCGACCATCCAGTCCCCGATCTCGGCCTTGTACGCGGCCGGGATGCGTTCCAGCGACGCGCCCAGGCGCAGCATGTCGTCCTCGCTGCCGTCGACGAGCGTGGCGGGACGCCTGGCGCGGTCGCCCGGATCGGCCTGCAGGTTGAACGCGAAGTCGTCGAGCAGGCGCAGCTGCGCTTCCGTAGAGAGTCCGCCGGCGACGCGCCGCCACAGGGTCCACCATTCGGCGCGGACCTGGCTGTCCTTGACGTACTGGGCGCCGGCCGGGAACAGGGCCCACAACTGCTGGATTCTCCAGTCGTCGAGCGGATCGCCGAAGCCGGGCCGCAGGCACCAGCCGGCCAGGTTCAGCCACACGCGTTCGTGCTCGGCCGAGCGGCGCCGGCCTTTCGCGCGTTCCATCAGGGCGTCGAACAGGCGGCGCAGCAGCGGGGTCTCCCACCGTTCGCGGCCGCTCAGCACGTGTTCCAGCGCGCCGCGCAACTGGCGCACTTCGCGTACCTCCACCTGCTGGTTGCGCGCGCCGAAGATGCGGTCGATGCGCTTGATGGCCTCGTCGAGTTGCGGATGCGCGACCTCTGGCGCTTCCTCTTCGCCGCGCAATTGAAACTCCAGGCGCCAGCGCTGGCCGCTGCCATCCTCGGCCACGCAGAACATCTCCAGCGTGCCGAGCTCGGACAGCGCGGCCGCCAGTTGCACGGGAATGGACGCCGTCTTCGCATCCTGCGCGCGCAGCACGGTGGCGATGGCCGGCAGCCGCACGACGTCGGCGGGATCGAGGTCGACGAGATCGCCCGCCGCGGCCGTAGCGGCGATGGCGGAGACGAGGTGGAAGCGCACGGGCCGGCCCACGCGCAG
>NZ_JBKYMO010000173.1:0-11279 GCF_047302915.1 Massilia sp. CT11-108
CGCACGGCGTCGCGGTGCTGCCCGCCGACGCCCAGGCCGGCCGCCACCATCTGGCACATCGCATCGAAGCTGCGCACCTGGATGCGCACGCGCAGGCGCCGGCCCATCGCTTCCGTCTCGGCCTGCAGGCGCTGCGCCAGCGACGTCCCCTGCGACAGGCTGACGACGTCGAAATCCGCCGCCTCCTCGAAGCCCAGGCTGCGCCGGCGCGCGAGCGCGTGGCCGGCCGGGACCACGAGCACGAGGCGGTCTTCGCGATACGGCATCAGGTGCAGGCCGAGGGCCGGCGTGCGGTCGGCGAAGATGCCGATGTCGGCGCGGCCTTCGAGCACGCCCAGCACGATCTCGTTGCTGTTGAGCTCAGCGAGCTCGATCCGGATCGCCGGATTGGCCCTGGCAAACGCGGCGATGTCGGCCGGCAGGAACTGCGTGATCGCGGAGGTGTTCGCCCACAGGCGCGCCACGCCGACGATGCCGCTGGCGTGGTCGTGCAGTTCGGCCGCCAGCAGGTTCACGTCGCCGAGGATGCGCTGCGCGTGCCGGGCCAGCGCCAGGCCGGCCGCGGTGGGCGTGATGCCGCGCGAATGGCGTTCGAACAGCGCGGCGCCGACGGCGGCCTCCAGGTCGGAGATGCGCTTGCTCGCCGCCCCGACGGCCAGGTTGGCGAGCAGCGCGCCCTTGCTGATGCTGCCGGAGCGGACGACGTGGCTGAACAGGGAAAGTGAAACGAGGTCGAGACGGTGCAGGTTCATGAAGGCATTGTGCACCGATCCCGGCCCGCGGTCATCAGTCGAACTTGCTGAAGTCCGGCTTGCGCTTCTCGAAGAACGCCGTGAAGGCTTCCTTCGCCTCGGCCCCGGTCAGCATCGCGCTGAACCGCTCGTTCTCGGCGGCGATGGTGTCCTTTACCAGCGCCGCACGCGAGCGCTTCATCAGGGCCTTGGTCGTGCGGATCGACGCCGCCGGCAATTTGACCAGCTTGGCAGCCTGCCCCTGCGCGAACGCGAGCAGCTCCGCGGCCGGCAACACGCGCGCCACGATGCCCATCTCGAACGCTTCCTGCGCGCCGAAGGCTTCGCCCAGCATCAGCTTTTCGGCAGCACGGGTGTAGCCCGCCGATTGCGCGACGAGCAGCGACGATGCGAACTCGGGGCACAGGCCCAGCTGCGAGAACGGCATCGAGAATTTCGCGTTATCGGCGCAGTAGACGAGGTCGCAGTGCATCAGCAGCGTGGTGCCGATGCCGACGGCGGCGCCGGCGACGGCCGCGACCACCGGCTTCGAGCAGCCTTCCAACGCGCGCATGAACTGGAATACGGGGCGCGATTCGGTCATCGCGCCTTCGCCCACGTTGTGCAGGAAATCTTCGAGGTCGTTACCGGCCGTGAAGATCTCGGGCTTGCCCGTGATGAGGATCGCGCGGATGGCGGGGTCGGTGTCGGCTGCGCGCAGCGCATCGGCCAGCAGGGTGTACATGGCGCCCGTGATGGCGTTCTTGCGTTCCGGGCGGTTGAATTCGAGGGTGAGGATGCCGTCGGCGGTGGTGGTCAGGATGTCCATTCGGTGTCTCGCTTGTTCGTATAAAAAAAGGGTGGGAACGGTTGTGCCGTACCCACCCTTCCGTTCACGTCGTGTGGATTACACGCGTTCGATGATGCCCGCCGCGCCCATGCCGGCGCCGACGCACATGGTGACCATGCCGTACTTCAGGTTGTTGCGGCGCAGGGCGTGGACGACGGTCGCGGCGCGGATCGCACCGGTCGCGCCCAGCGGGTGGCCGAGGGCGATCGCGCCGCCCATCGGGTTCACCTTGCTGGTGTCCAGGTTCAGGTCGCGGATGACGGCCAGTGCCTGTGCCGCGAAGGCTTCGTTCAGTTCGATCCAGTCCAGTTGGTCCTGGGTGATGCCGGCGGCGGCCAGCGCCGCCGGAATCGCGACCTTCGGACCGATGCCCATGATCTCCGGCGGCACGCCGCGCACGGCGAACGACGAGAACTTGGCCAGCGGGGTCAGGTTGTGTTCCTTCAGGATCTTCTCGCTGACGACGATCAGCGCGCCGGCGCCGTCCGACATCTGCGACGACGTCGCGGCCGTCACGCTGCCCTTGGCGGCGAAGACGGGCTTGAGCTTCGCCATGCCTTCCATGCTGGCGTCGGCGCGCGGGCCTTCATCCAGGTCGACGGTGCGGCGCTTGACCTTGATCTCGCCGGTCGCCAGGTCCGGCGTGCGGGTGACGATTTCCACCGGGGTGATCTCGTCCTTGAACAGGCCGGCCTGCTGGGCGGCGATGGCCTTGCGGTGCGATTCCAGGCCGAAGGCGTCCTGGTCTTCGCGGCTCACCTTCCACTGGGCGGCGACCTTCTCGGCCGTCAGGCCCATGCCGTACGCCAGGCCCACGTTCTCGTCCTTGAACGTCTCCATGTTGATCGACGGGTGGTGGCCCATCATCGGCACCATCGACATCGATTCGACGCCGCCGGCGATCATCACGTCGGCCTCGCCGACGCGGATGCGGTCCGCGGCCATGGCCAGGGCGGTGATGCCCGAGGCGCAGTAGCGGTTGACGGTCACGCCGCCGACGGTGTTCGGCAGGCCGGCCAGCACGACGGCGTTACGGGCCACGTTGAAGCCCTGCTCCGCTTCCGGGAACGAGCAGCCGACGATCGCGTCGATGATCAGTGCCGGGTCCAGGTTCGGCACGGCGGCCATCGCGCCGCGGATGGCGGCCACCAGCAGGTCGTCCGGACGGGTCTTGTTGAAGAAGCCGCGCGGCGCCTTGCCGATCGGGGTGCGGGTCGCTGCGACGATGTATGCGTCTTGAAGTTGTTTGCTCATGTCAGTAGTCCTTGTTGTCCGCGCCGCGATCAGTTACGCACCGGCTTACCGTTTTGCATCATGCCCATGATGCGTTCCTGGGTCTTCGGATTGTTCAGCAGCGAAACGAATGCCTTGCGCTCCATGTCGAGCAGCCACTGCTCGGACACGACGCTGCCCTGGTCGATGTCGCCACCGGAGACGATCTCCGCGATCGTGTCGCCCAGCTGGTAGTCGTACGCGGAGATGAAGCCGCCGTCGCGCATGTTGACCAGTTGGCCGCGGATCGTGCCCCAGCCGTAGCGCCCGGTGACGGTGACCGGGCGGCGCAGCGGTGCACGATAGCCGGCGTCGAACATCGAGCGCGCGGTGACCTTCGCCACGTGCAGCAGTTCGTACGGGTTGAAGACGATGACGTCGTCGTCCTTCAGGTAGCCCATTGCCTTCGCTTCCAGGGCCGATTTCGACACCTGCGCGGTAGCCGCGTTGGTGAAGCCGGTCTTCAGGAATTGCAGGATGTCGTTGCCCTTCGATTCATTGGCCGCGCGCACTGCCGCTTCCTTCAGGCCGCCGCCGGCCGGCACCAGGCCGACACCCACTTCCACGAGGCCGATGTACGACTCGATCGAGGCCACGCGCTTCGATGCGTGCAGCGCCATTTCGCAGCCGCCGCCCAGGGCGAGACCCGCCACCGCGGCCACGACCGGGATGTTCGAGTATTTCATCGCCATGAACGTGTCCTGCAGTTCCTTGACGATCGGGTCCATCGCTTTCGCGCCGCCCGCCATGAAGGCCGGCAGGGCCGATTGCAGGTCGGCGCCGGCCGAGAACGCGCCGCCGTCGGCCGCATCGGTATTCCAGATCACGATGCCCTTGAAGCCCTTCTCGGCTTCGGCCAGCGCGCGCTGGATGCCCTTGATGACGCCGTCGCCGATCACGTGCATCTTCGTCTTCAGCGAGATGACCAGCACTTCGTCGCCCGAGTGCCACAGGCGCACGGAATCGTCCTCGAACACGGTGGTGCCGGCGGTCTTCGGATCTTCGCCGCCCGCGCCCACGACCGGTGCGCGGAACTGCTGGCGCTCGTACACTGCCACGTCGGAGCGCGGCACGTACGCGTTCTTCGTGACCGAATAGGAACCTTCAGGCGTGTGCACGCCCTTCTCCGCGACCGGTGCGCTGAACACCCAGGCCGGCAGCGGTGCATCGGTCAGGGCCTTGCCCGCTTCGATGTCTTCCTTGACCCACTGGGCGATCGTGTTCCAGCCGGCGGCCTGCCACGTCTCGAACGGGCCGACGCTCCAGCCGAAGCCCCAGCGCATCGCGAAGTCGACGTCGCGCGCGTTGTCGGCGATCGAGTCCAGGTGGAAGGCGATGTAGTGGAAGGCGTCGCGGAAGATCGCCCACAGGAACTGCGCCTGCGGGTTGGTCGATTCGCGCATCGCCTTGAATTTCTTGACCGGGTCCTTCTCTTTCAGGATGCGTGCGACGATGTCGGCTGCCTTGGCGCCGCCCGGCACGTATTCGCCCGTCGCGGTATCCAGGCGCAGGATGTCCTTGCCGACCTTTTTATAGAAGCCGGCGCCCGTCTTCTGGCCCAGCGCGCCCTTTTCGATCAGCTTGGCCAGCACGTCCGGCGTCTTGTACACGCCGAAGAAAGGGTCGTCCTGCAGGTTGTCCTGCATCGTCTTGATGACGTGGCCCATCGTGTCCAGGCCGACGACGTCCGCCGTGCGGAACGTGCCCGACTTGGCGCGGCCCAGCTTGGCGCCGGTCAGGTCGTCGACGACGTCGACGGACAGACCGAACTTCTCGGCTTCGTGGATCGTGGCCAGCATGCCGAAGATGCCGACGCGGTTGGCGATGAAGTTCGGCGTGTCTTTCGCACGCACGACGCCCTTGCCCAGGACCGAGGTCAGGAAGGTCTCGAGCTGGTCGAGGATTGCCGGCTTCGTCGCGGCGGTCGGGATCAGTTCGACCAGGTGCATGTAGCGCGGCGGGTTGAAGAAGTGCACGCCGCAGAAGCGCGACTTCAGCTCGGCGTCGAAGCCTTCGGCCAGCTTCTCGATCGACAGGCCCGACGTGTTCGACGCGAAGATGGCGTTGGCGCCGATGTGCGGTGCGACCTTCTTGTACAGGTCGTGCTTCCAGTCCATGCGCTCGGCGATGGCTTCGATGATCAGGTCGCAGCCGGCCAGCACGTCGAGGTTGTCCTCGTAGTTGGCGACTTCGATCAGTGCGGCATCTTCCTTGTTGCCCAGCGGCGCCGGCGACAGTTTTTTCAGGTTCTCGATGGCCTTCAGGACGATGCCGTTTTTCGCTCCCTCTTTTGCAGGCAGGTCGAACAGCACGACCGGGACCTTGGCGTTGACGCAGTGCGCAGCGATCTGCGCGCCCATCACGCCGGCGCCCAGCACGGCGACTTTCTTGACGATGAAATTAGTCATCTCTCGTAATCCTTAGTTAAGTCGTCGTCCCCGCGAAAGCGGGGATCCATACTGAAGCACCGAAGTCGGAAGCTGTGCTTTGCTCGTGACTATCCAAGTTCCGATGCTCAGTATGGGTTCCCGCTTTCGCGGGAACGACGGGTAGATTTGATGGTGCGTGTTTAAAACAGGTCGGCGTCCAGCGCCATCAGGTTCGACGAACCCGAACGTGCCTGGCGGATCAGCATCGCGGTTTCCGGGTACAGGCGGGCGAAGTAGAAGCGTGCGGTCGCCAGTTTCGACTCGTAGAACTTGTCGCCCGAATCCTTCTTGGCCAGTGCGATCTTCGCCATCTGCGCGAAGAAGTACGAGAACACCATGTGGCCCACGACGCGCAGGTAAGGCACGGCGGCGGCGCCCACTTCGTCCTGGTTCTGGAAGGCCTTCATGCCGATTTCCATCGTCAGCTTGCCGACCTTCTCGCCCAGTTCGCCCAGCGGGCTCACGAATTCGGACATCTGCTCGTCCAGGCCGTTGTCTTCGACGAACGCCTTGATCTTTTCGCCGAACGCGCGCAGCTTGGCGCCGTTGTCCATCAGGATCTTACGGCCCAGCAGGTCCAGCGATTGCACGGTGTTCGTGCCTTCGTAGATCATGTTGATGCGGGCGTCGCGCACGTACTGCTCCATGCCCCACTCGGCGATGTAGCCGTGGCCGCCGTAGACCTGCATCGCTTCCGACGTGGCGATCCAGCCGTTGTCGGTGATGAAGGCCTTCACGACCGGGGTCAGCAGCGCGACTTCGTCGGCGGCTTCCTTGCGGACAGCTTCGTCCGGGTGGTTCAGTTCACGGTCGATCTGCAGCGCGACGTACGACGTCAGGGCGCGCGCGCCTTCGGCATAGGCTTTCGCCGTCAGCAGCATGCGGCGCACGTCCGGGTGGACGATGATCGGGTCGGCCGGCTTGTCCGGTGCCTTCGGGCCCGACAGGCTGCGCATCTGGATGCGGTCTTTCGCATAGACCAGCGCGTTCTGGTACGCGACTTCGGTCAGGCCCAGCGACTGCATGCCGACGCCCAGGCGGGCGGCATTCATGAACACGAACATCGCGTTCAGGCCCTTGTGCGGCTGGCCGATCAGCGTGCCGATGGCGCCGTCCAGGTTCATCTGGCACGTCGAGTTGCCGTGGATGCCCATCTTTTCTTCGATGGCGCCGCAGGTGATGCCGTTGCGGGCACCGACGGAACCGTCGGCGTTCGGCAGGAACTTCGGCACGAGGAACAGCGAGATGCCTTTCGAGCCTTCCGGCGCGTCCGGCAGGCGGGCCAGCACCAGGTGGACGATGTTTTCCGACATGTCGTGCTCGCCGGCCGAGATGAAGATCTTCGAGCCGGTGATGCTGTAGGTGCCGTCGGCCTGCGGTTCGGCCTTCGTGCGCAGCAGGCCCAGGTCGGTGCCGCAGTGCGCTTCGGTCAGGCACATCGTGCCGGTCCACTCGCCCGAGACGAGCTTCGGCAGGTAGAACTTCTTCTGGTCGTCGGTGCCGTGTTCCTTCAGGCACTCGTACGCGCCGTGCGACAGGCCCGGGTACATGGTCCATGCCTGGTTCGAGGAGTTCAGCATCTCGTAGAACGAGTTGTTCAGCGAGACCGGCAGGCCCTGGCCGCCGTATTCCGGATCGCAGGCCAGCGCAGCCCAGCCGCCTTCCACGTACTGTTTGTAGGCTTCTTTAAAACCCTTGGGCGTGGTGACGGTCTTGGTGGCGGCGTCGTAGTGGCAGCCTTCGCGGTCGCCGCTGTGATTCAGCGGGAACAGCACTTCCTGCGTGAATTTCGCGCCTTCTTCCAGCACCTGGTTGATGATGTCGGCGTCGATCTCCTGGTACGCCGGCAGGTTCTTGAATTCTTCGGTGACGTTGAGGAACTCGTGCAGAACGAACTGCATATCACGAAGTGGCGCGACGTACTGACCCATGGTTGTTCTCCTGACAGGTGAATATTTTGTGTGAATTACTGGGCGCTGGCGGTATCCGCCTGGCTGTTTTGCTTGTTGGGATTGCGGTAATCTTCGACCAGGCGCGCGAAGCCGCGGTGCGCGCGGTCGACGGTGCCCGGGATGCGCAGGAAGCGCGCATCGTGGTGCACCGCCAGCACGAGGCCATACATCTCGTACACGAGTTGCTCGGGGTCGGTGCCCGGCTTCAGGTCGCCGCAGTCGATCGCCTGTTGCGCGCAGCGCAGCAGGGCGCCCTGCCACGTGCGGACCATGGCGACGAGTTCTTCGCGGATCGGGCCCGGGCGGTCGTCGTATTCGACGGCTCCACTGATATAGATGCAGCCGGACGCGATCTCGACCGAGACGCGCTTGAGCCAGCGATTGAACATCGCCTCCAGGCGCGGCAGGCCGCGGGCTTCCTTCAGGCTGGGGAAGAAGACTTCCTGCTCGAAGCGGCGGTGGTACAGCTTGAGCACGTCGATCTGCAGGTCTTCGCGCGACCCGAAGTGCGCGAACACGCCCGATTTGCTCATATTCATGCGGTCGGCCAGCAGGCCGATCGTCAGGCCTTCCAGACCGTCGCGGCTGGCGAGCTCGAGCGCAACATCGAGGATGGCGGCCCGCGTCATCTCGCCCTTGCGCATGCTCATGCTTTTCGCTGTCGTATTAATAATATGCCTCGCGTAAGAGAGGATTTAATCTGATCGAAAAAATCCGAACGCTCGTACTATTATCTACCAGCCGTGAAATGTCAAACGGGAACTTAGAGGCGACGTTCTAGTGTGTTGTCAGCCGCCCGCACGGGTGATGGCGCGGCGGTCGCGCTTGGTCGGGCGGCCCTTGATCGTGCTGCCCGGTTCGGGGAACAAACGGCGTGCTTCCTGATCGTTTTCCCTACGGACGATACTCTCTTCCGTCTCGCGGTACAACGCCTGGGCGACGGGTGCCGGCCCCCGCTTGTCGGACAGGCCCAGCACGACCACCTCCCAGCGGTTCGAACCGTTGTCGACGAAAATCTTATCATCGACCTTGACGGAGCGGGCGGGTTTGACGGGTTCGCCGCCGATCCGCACGCGGCCCCGGTCGACCGCATCCGCCGCCAGCGAGCGCGTTTTAAAAAAGCGCGCGGCCCACAGCCATTTGTCGATCCTTACGTTGTCATTCTCTGTCATAGCGTCTTTCCATCATGCGTAGCCGATCGCGACGACCCGCATGGTCAATTTATAGAGAAGATAGGCCATTTCGTGGCCGCAGCGGCGCACCCAACCGAGTTGCCGCAGATCATCCAGGCACACCTCCACGCCATCGGCCACGCCCCGCTCGATCTGGCGGGCCAGCGTACCGGCGAACTGCGCATCGCGCACGACGACGTTCGCTTCCTGGTTGACGAACAGCGACAGCCCGTCGCAGTTGCTGGAGCCCACCGTGGCCCAGTTGTCGTCCACGACGCAGACCTTCGCGTGCAGCTGCGTCTTGCGGTATTCGACGATGCGTACCCCGGCCGCCAGCAGCTGCGGGTAGAACGACGACGCGACGGCATCCTGCATGCGGAATTCGCCCACGCCGATCATCAGGCAGACGTCGACGCCGCGCCGCGCGGCCTGGCACAGCGCGTCGCGGAACTTGCGGCCCGGCGCGAAATACGGTGTGGCCATCAGCACCCGCTTGCGTGCGCGGCCGATCGCCTGCAGGTAGGCACGCTGGATCGTGCGGCGGTTGCGCAGGTTGTCGCGCACGACGAACGCCGCGCGCATCGGGTGGTCGCCCAGCGCGGCCGGCTGTTTGCGCATTTCCCGGAACAAATTGATCCGTCGGACGAGCGGCAGGTGACCGGCCCGCGTCCACTGGGCCTGGGCTTCGCGGTGGATTTCCGCGACGAGCGGCCCCTGCACGCGCACGGCGAAATCCCAGCGGGGTGCCGGCAGCGGCGCGTGCGGCTCGTAGTCGTGCAGGTTGTCGTCGTTCGTGTTGATGCCGCCGACGAACGCGACTTCACGGTCCATGACGGCGATCTTGCGGTGGCTGCGCGCGGCACCGCGCTTGAACCACGGATTGAACATCCGATAATGCACGCAGACCGCGCAGAATTCCTCTTTCAGCCGCAAGGCGACGCGGTTGCCGGTGCCGAACCAGTCGGCCAGCACGCGGACCTTGACGCCGCGCTGCGCCGCACGGATCAGCGCGTCGGTGACGGCGCGCGCCGTGTCGTCCTCGGCATAGATATACGTCTCATACAGGATCTCATGTTTGGCCGCGTCGATGGCGGCCAGCAGCGCCGGGAAATAAGTGCTGCCGCTTTCGAGGAGAGTAACGTCGTTGTTGGCTACATACGTAACGGTGCGCATCGCTATGCCAGCTGCAGGTTGGCCACGATCGGTGCGTGGTCCGACAGGCGCGCCCACTGCGGGCCGTGCAGCACTTCGGCATGCTCGACCTTGAAGCCGCGCACATAGATCCGGTCGAGCCGGAACCAGGGCAGCGCGGCAGGAAACGTCCGCGCCGGCACCAGGCGTTTTTCGCGCCCGGCCGCATTGCGCACGATATCACCGATCCGCGCGCCGAACCGCGCCGGCCGCTCCAGTTCATCGAATACCTCAACGACGCCCAGCTTCAGCCGCAGGCAATCGCTCAGGGTATTGCGCCAGTCGTTGAAGTCGCCGGCGATGATAACGGGCTCGTCCGGACGTGCGGAGTCCTGCACGCACTGGACCAGCGCCTCTGTCTGGCGCCGGCGGCTGACTTCGAACAGGCCCAGGTGCACGACGTAGCAGTGGACGTTGCCGGACGGCGTCTCCAGCACGCAATGCAGGATGCCGCGCTGTTCGTAGGCGTGGTCGGAGACGTCGTGGTTGTTCTGGTTCGAGATCGGAAAACCGGACAGCAACGCGTTGCCGTGATGGCCGTGGTCGTACACGGCATTCATGCCATAGGCGGCATGCAGGTTTTCACCCGCAAAGAACTCGTGCTGGGCCTTCTCGGGCCAGTGGTGATGGGGAGTGCGCACCTTCTCGCCATAGCGGGCCTGGTAGCGGTCGTGCCGGCCCTGCACCTCCTGCAGGAACACGACGTCCGCATCGAAGGCACCGATGGCTTTTTTCAGCGCCAACACGCGCGGCGTACTACGGAAGGAAGAGACGCCCTTGTGGATGTTGTAGGTCGCAACACGGATTTTCATGGGAACATTGTAACCCCATCAGTCCGTGCCTTTCCGGGGCGGGGAGCGCAATCGTGCGCCGGTGGCGCCTTCCCCGGCTTCTGGCCAGGAAAGGCGTTGGGGACTGCTCAGGGGGCGACGGCGCGCATGTAATCGCCGTTCGGCAGAGGACGCGCTTCCGGTGGGATGACGGGCTCGCGGTAGACCGGGTTGGTGCGCAACGGGCCCATCAGGCGGAGACCGCTCAATAGCTCGATGCACAGGTAATCGTTATCGACGCCAACGTCCTTGACCTTCTGCTCGTGTCTGCGTTCGCTCATGATTCCTCCCTTTGTTGGACATTGCTAAATTGAAAAGTCGCCAGAAACGACTTGTGGAACTTAATGAAATCATTTCTAGCTGTCAAACAAGCGATTGTATTGTGTGCATCAAATTTTAGGAAATTTAATTCCGTTTGTACAATGGAGAAAAACTGCCCGATGTAACAATCGGGCAGAATTGATCACGCTAAAACTCTCACAATCACGCAGATTGATGAGTTTGCAGCACCCGATCCAGCACGTTCTGCTCCAACCCACCGAACTCCACGCTGCCCCGCGCGCGCGGCCGCGCCAGGCCAACGTCCAGGTCGAGAGCCAGCCGCCCCTGCTCGATCAACAGGATGCGATCGGCCAGCACCACGGCTTCCTGCACGTCATGCGTGACGAGTACGGCCGTGAAGCCGCGCGCCGTCCACAGCGTTTCGATCAACTGCTGCATCTCGATGCGCGTGAGCGCGTCGAGTGCCCCGAGCGGCTCGTCCAGCAACAGCAGCTGCGGTTCATGCACGAGCGCGCGCGCCAGGGCCACGCGTTGGCGCTGGCCGCCGGACAGCGCGGCCGGCCAGTCGTC
>NZ_JBKYMO010000174.1:0-11230 GCF_047302915.1 Massilia sp. CT11-108
CGCCGACGACGGCCGGCTCGCCTGGATCGACATGCGCGGCCGCCTCGGCCTCGGCGCCGACGGCCGCAGCACCGTCGTGCACGTCGTCGCGATCGACATCACGGAGCGCAAGCGCGCGGAAGAAGCGCTGCAGCTCGCGGACCGGCGCAAGGACGAATTCCTCGCCATGCTGGCGCACGAACTGCGCAACCCGCTGGCGCCGATCTCCAGTGCGGCCGACATGCTGCGCCTGGCCTATACGGGCGAGCCGCGCGTGAAGCAGATCAGCGACATCATCGCGCGCCAGGTCGCGCACATGCGCCACATCGTGAACGACCTGCTGGACGTCTCGCGCGTCACGCGCGGCCTCGTCGCCGTGGCCAGGCGGCCGATCGACCTGCGCCGCGTCGTCGCGGAGGCCGCCGAACAGGTCCGCCCGCTTGTCGACGCGCGCCGCCACCGCCTCGACGTCGCGCTCGGCGCAGCGCCCGTGATGGTGGACGGCGACCACACGCGCCTCGTGCAGGTGGTCGCGAACCTGCTGACCAACGCGGCCAAGTACACGCCGGAGGGCGGCCATATCGAGGTCGAACTGGAAGCCGCCGATGGCCAGGCCTTCCTGGCCGTGCGCGACAACGGCAACGGCATCGGCCCCGACCTGCTGCCGGTCGTGTTCGACCTGTTCACGCAAGCCTCGCGCACGCTCGACCGCGCCCAGGGCGGCCTGGGCCTGGGCCTCGCCCTGGTGCGCAAGCTCGTCGAACTGCACGGCGGCCAGGTCGACGCCGCCAGCGCCGGCCCGGGGCGCGGCAGCACGTTCACGGTGACGCTGCCTTTGCTGGACGTCAAACCGGGGTCAGAGCCCGTTTTTGAGAAATTGCCCGAAACCGGGCTCTGACCCCGGTGTTTCTGCGCCGCATTGGTTTGACGGCATGGGTGGATCGGGGGACGATGGCGCCAACGTCAACGCTCCCGCTTCGTCCATGCCCGTCTCGTCCCCGCCCCAGCTCGGCCTGGTCTGCATCACCGTCTCGAAGGACATCCGCTACCGCACCGTCACGCGCAAGCGCCTGCTGGAGCAGTCGGACGACGGCCAGCGCAAGCTGCTCGACGACATCTACCGCGACAACCTGCAGACGCTGGACGGTGCGCTGCACTACTGCCGCCGCAACGGCATCCGCCTGTACCGCATGCCGTCGTCGATCTTCCCGTTCTTCGACGAGGACATCGGCCGCGCCGTGATGCAGCCCCTCGCACCCGCGCTCGCGCGCACGGGCCGGCGCGCGACGGAACTCGGCCTGCGCCTCGTGATGCATCCGGACCAGTTCGTCGTGCTCAGTTCCGACTCGCCCGACGTCGTCGCCAACAGCGTCAAGATCCTGCGGATGCACGCCGACATCATGGACCTGCTGGAGCAACCGCGCTCGCCGTGGGCGCTGCTCGAGATCCACGGCGGCAAGGCGAACCGCAGCGACGCGCTCGTCGAGCGCATCCATGCGCTGCCCGACGCGATCCGCCTGCGCCTGTGCCTGGAGAACGATGAATACGCGTACGGCGCGGACGAGATCCACGACGTGTGCATGCGCGCCGGCGTGCCGATGGTGTTCGACGCGCACCACCACATCGTGCACGACAAGCTGGCCAGCTACGACGACCCGAGCGTGGCCGCGATGCTCGCCGCGGCACGCGCGACGTGGCCCGTGCCGGCGCACCAGGTCGTCCACATCTCGAACGGGCGCGACGGGTTCAACGATCGCCAGCACGCGGACCTGATCACGACGATGCCGGCGGCGTATGTGGAGGCGCCGTGGATCGAGATCGAGGCGAAGTTCAAGGAAGAGGCGATCGATGGGTTGAGGGGATGGCTCCAACCCGTCGCCCCCGCGAAGGCGGGGGTCTAATTGTTCATGAGCTGTCGAAACGCATGCAAACTTGGGTCCCCGCCTCCGCGAGGACGACGTTGTATTGCTTAGCGGTTGACCGCCCCCATCGCCCCTTCCGGATACCGCGTCCCCACCGCCGCCCCGCGCGGAAAGATCGCTTCCAGCTCCGTCAACTGCGCCGGCCCGAGGTCGATGTCGACGGCATCCACGTTCTCGTCGAGGTAGTTGCGGCGCTTGGTGCCGGGAATCGGCACGATGTCCGGCCCCTGCGCCAGCACCCACGCGAGCGCCAGCTGGCCCGGCGTGCAGCCCGCCTCGCGCGCCAGTTCGCGCACCTTGTCGACGAGCGCGATATTCTGCGCGAAGTTCGCGCCCTGGAAACGCGGGCTGTTGCGGCGGTAGTCGTCCGGCGCGAAATCGTCCGGCGTACGGATCTCGCCCGTGAGGAACCCGCGGCCCAGCGGACTGTATGGCACGAAGCCGATGCCGTGGCGGCGGCACGCATCGAGCACGCCATCCTCGGGATCGCGCGTCCACAACGAGTACTCGCTCTGCAGCGCCGTCACCGGATGCACCTTCACGGCACGCTCGATCGTCTGTACGGACGCCTCGGACAAGCCCACGTAGCGCACCTTCCCGGCGCGGACGAGGTCCGCCAACGCGCCCATCGTGTCCTCGATGGGCGTGGCCGGGTCCACGCGGTGCTGGTAATACAGGTCGATCGTGTCGATGCCGAGCCGCTTGAGGCTTCCCTCGCAGGCGGCGCGTACGTACTCGGGGCGGCCGGAGACGCCGAAATCGCCCGGATTTCCGGGTGTTCGCTTGACGCCGAACTTGGTGGCGATGACGAGTCCCTCGCGCCGCCCGCGGATCGCGCGGCCCAGCAAGACCTCGTTCGTGTGCGGGCCGTACATGTCGGCCGTGTCGAACAGCGTGACGCCCAGGTCGATGGCGCGCTGGATCGTCGCGATGGATTCGGCGTCGTCGCGGTTGGCGTAGAAATCGCTCATGCCCATGCAGCCCAGGCCGATGGCCGAGACGTGCAATCCCTCATTGCCCAGCTGACGTATCTTCATGATGGTCTCCGGTGCGATCGATGGGCGTGACGATAGCCGTTTCGCGGCGACGGCGGCACACGACAGGTTTATGATCATGCAAGCATTCACATCGTTCATGACGGACATGGGAAATGTGAATTGGGAGTTTCCGAGTGCGAAGTCCAGAATGGACGACCATGCTTCTCATGCACACCATGGATGACCGGGCCTGGAGGCGGACATGATCGTCCGCGACCGCCCATCGGCCCTGCGGCTGTTCTTCATCATGCGCGGTTCGATCCTGCCGCGCATCTGGATGCACCTCGCGGTCAGTACGCTGCTGGCGGTGATCGTCACCTGGACCGACGGCCAGTTCGGCCACCACAAGCTGCATTTCACGACGACGCCGTTCACGCTGATGGGGCTTCCCCTCGCGATCTTCCTTGGCTTCCGTAACAACGCGGCCTACGACCGCTACTGGGAAGGCCGCAAGCAGTGGGGGGAACTGATACTGCGCAGCCGCAGCCTCGCGCGCCAGTGCCTGTCGCTCGTCGCGCCCGGCCATCCGACCGCGGACGATCCCCACCTGCGCATCATTCGCCGCGCCATCGCGTATGCACACGCGCTGCGCCACCGGCTGCGCGGCGACACCGACGGCAATGCCGACGTCGCGCCGTGGATCGCACCAGCCGAATGGGAACGCGTGCGCACGCAATCGAACGTCCCGTACGCGCTGATGCTGGAGATGGGCGCCGACCTCGGGGAATGCCTGCGCACGGGCCGCCTGGACGCCTGCCTCGCACCGTCCATCGATGCGAGCTTCTCGGCGATGACGGCGGTGGCCGCATCCTGCGAACGTATCCGCGGCACGCCGATCCCGTTTTCGTACACCCTGCTCCTGCACCGCACGGCGTACCTGTATTGCTTCCTGCTGCCGTTCGGCCTCGTGGACACGATCGGCTACCTGACGCCCCTCGTGTCCGCCATCGTGGCCTACACCTTCTTCGGCCTGGACGCCCTCGGCGACGAGCTCGAGGAACCCTTTCGCGCCTCCGACAACGGCCTGCCGCTCGAGGCCCTGTGCCGCACGATCGAGATCGACCTGCGCACCGCCCTGGGCGACCGCGACCTGCCTCCTCCCCTGCTGCCGGAGAACTACCGGCTCAGCTAGTTCCATCCCGAAGTCGACCCGAGAAAGACATGAAGACAGAATACCTGGACCGTATCCGCTGCGCCTCGCTGCGCGGCCGCGTCACCAGTGCGCACGAGGCCGCGCGCTGGATCAAGGACGGCATGACCGTCGGCATGAGCGGCTTCACCCGCGCCGGCGACGTCAAGCTCGTGCCGGCCGCGCTGGCCGAGCGGGCCCGCACGGAGCCTTTGAAGATCACGCTGATGACGGGCGCCTCGCTCGGCAACGACACCGACAAACGCCTCACCGAAGCGGGCGCACTGGCGCGCCGCATGCCGTTCCAGGTGGACCCCGTGCTGCGCGCGGCGATCAACCGAGGCGAGGTGATGTACATCGACCAGCACCTGTCCGAGACCGTCGAACAGCTGCGCAGCCGCCACATCGCGCCGGTCGACGTGGCCATCGTGGAAGCGGTGGCGATCACGGAAGACGGCGCCGTCGTGCCCACGACCTCCGTCGGCAACAGCGCCAGCTTCGCGATCCTGGCCGACAAGGTGATCGTCGAGATCAACCTCGCCCAGCCGGCCGGCCTGGAAGGCCTGCACGACATCTGGATTCCGAAGAAGCGCCCGTTGCGCGAACCGATCCCGATCATGTCGGCGGACGACCGCGCCGGCACGCCGTGGATCGCCATCCCGCCCGAGAAGATCGTCGCGATCGTGTTGTCCGACCAGCCGGATTCGACGTCGTCCGTGCTGCCGGCCGATCGCGAGACGGCCGCCATCGCGGGCCACCTGATCCGCTTCTTCGAACGGGAAATCGAGGCTGGCCGCCTGGCGAGGGAATTGCTGCCGCTGCAGGCCGGCATCGGCACGATCGCCAACGCGGTGCTGGCAGGCTTTGCCGACAGCCCGTTCGACCGCCTGACGATGTATTCGGAAGTGCTGCAGGATTCGACGTTCGACCTGTTCGACGCGGGCAAGCTGAATTTCGCGTCCGGCTCGTCGATCACGCTGTCGCCGGAAAAGAGCCGGCAAGTGTTCCGCGACTTCGACCGCTACCGCGACAAGCTCGTGCTGCGTCCGCAGGAAGTGTCCAACCACCCGGAAGTGATTCGCCGCCTCGGCATCATCGCCATCAACACGGCCCTGGAAGCGGACATCTACGGGAACATCAATTCGACGCACGTGCTGGGCACGCACATGATGAACGGGATCGGCGGCTCGGGCGACTTCGCGCGCAACGCCTACCTGTCGATCTTCGCGACCAAGGCCACGGCCAAGGGCGGCAAGGTCTCG
This sequence comes from Massilia sp. CT11-108, assembly GCF_047302915.1. NCBI lineage: Bacteria > Pseudomonadati > Pseudomonadota > Betaproteobacteria > Burkholderiales > Oxalobacteraceae > Massilia > Massilia sp. CT11-108. The sequence goes on from NZ_JBKYMO010000174.1 coordinate 5,330, forward strand.
TCGATCGTGCCGATGGTGACGCACGTCGACCACACGGAGCACGACGTCGACATCATCGTCACGGAACAGGGCCTCGCCGACCTGCGCGGCCTCGCGCCACGCGAACGGGCCGAGGTCATCATCGAACAGTGCACGGCCGAGCCGTACAAATCGATGCTGCGCGCGTACGTGCGGGAAGCGCGGCGGCGCGGCGGCCAGACGCCGCACGTGCTGGAGCAGGCGTACGCGTGGCACACCCGCTACAGCGAGACGGGCTCGATGCTCGAACCCTGAACCTTCAGCGCACCTCCAGCTGGAACGGCGCGGCCGGCAGGTCGTCCGCGCCGAACAGGTTCACGAACGGCGCGTCGGCCCACGCGTAGCGCACGCGCGTGACGTCCGGCGTGCCGGCGCCGGGCAGGACGATGCTGTCACTCTCCTTGCCGGCCACGCGCGCCTCCGCGTAACGGCACACCGTGCCCGCGCACACCTCGAACGCGTTGGCGCGGTCGGACGAATACGTCGCCAGGCCGCCGCCCGTGTCCTTGAACGTCACGACGATGTCGCCGCCCTTGCGCTGCGCCGACACGGCCGTCGGGCTGCCGGGGATCGTCTTCTCGCCATACGCGACGGCGCGCGCCGCGCGCGCGAGGCGTTCGCCGACGACCGTCTTCTGGGTCGGGTGGATGTCGAAACGGTCGCCCACGTCGATCGTGACGGCCAGGCCCGCGTGCGGGTCGTTCGCCACCGCGGCCGCCTGTGCGTCGCGCAGCTCGGCCCAGCCGGACTGGCCCGGCGTTTTCGCCGGCGAACCGTACGACGTCAGTTGCACGACGAAGAACGGGAGCGCCGGCTGGCCGAAGCGCTGGCGCCAGTCGCGCATCAACAGCGGCAGCAAGGTGCGGTATTCCTGCGCCGCGCCGGCGTTCGATTCGCCCTGGTACCACGCGGCCAGCTTGAATTTATAGCCGACCAGCGGCGCGATCATGCCGTTGTACAGCGTGGTCAGGCTCGTCGGCACGGACCACGGCGCCGGCGGCACCGACTGGCCTTTCATGGCGCCGCCGCGCTGGACCTTCCACGCGGCCGGCAGCGGGATCGCCTGGCCGTCCGCGAGACCGATGCTGCGCTTGTCCACCGGCCCGGACAGGCCGCCGCCCTGCCCGCCGCTCAGCACGCGCATGGCGATCACGTTGCGGCCCGGCTTGAACACGCCGGCCGGCACATCGTAGTCGCGCCACATCCATCCCGTGCTGATGCCGCCCACGCGCACGCCGTTGACCCACGTCGTGTCGTAGGTGTCGACGGGGCCCAGGTGCACCGCGTTCGCGGCCTTGGCCTGCGCTTCCGTCAGGGTGATCGTCGTGCGGTACCAAGCGACGCCGTCGAAGTCCTTGAAGCCGGCCACGCCGCTGTCCTTCCACGATCCGGTCGGCGTGACGGTGGGCCATGCGCTGTCGTCGAAATCGGGTGCGATCCACGCACGCTGCGCGGCAGCCGCCGGGTCGTGCGCCGTCCACCAGGCCTCGTTGCGGGCATCCTCGGCGCGCATGCCGGCAACCGGGTCGGCACCGTACTGTTTGACGGCGTCGACGCCGGCCGTGTAGTCGCGGACGGTGCGCAGCGACTCGCCACCGATCCAGCCCTGGATCGTCGTGCCGCCCCAGCTGGCGTTGACGAAGCCGACCGGCACCTTGTAGCTGCCCTGCAGCGAGCGCGCCATGTAGTAGCAGACGGCGGACGCATCGCCGATGGTGTCCGGCCCCGCGATCTTCCACGCGACCGGGCCCTTGAGCTCATCCTGCGGCGCCGCCGTGCTGTTCTTTTCCACGTTCAGGAAGCGGATCCTGTCGTTGGCCGCCATCATCGTCGTCGACCACGCGTTGGTCGAATTGTGCACGGCGAATTCCATGTTCGACTGGCCCGAACACAGGTAGACGTCGCCGACCAGGATGTCGGCGCGGCTGACGCTCTGGCCGCCCGCGGCGACCGTGAGCGTGTAGGGTCCGCCCGCCGGCTGCGGCGGCAGTTGCGCCTTCCACTTGCCGCGCGCGTCCGCGGTGCCGGTCACGGTGCGTCCGCCCAGGGTGACGCTCACCTTGCTGCCGGCGCCGGCCGTGCCCCACACGGCAATCGGCTGGTCGCGCTGCAGGACCGCGTGGTCGGCAAAAATACGGGCCAGGCCCAGGTCGGCCGCCTGCCCCGGCAGGCAGGCGCTTGCCGCCGCGAGCGCCAGCAGGCGTGCGGCCATCTTCGTAGTCTCCATCGAATCTCCTCGTCGTTAGTGGCGCAGATGTTTGCGCTTTTCATTTTTTCTTAATAAATGATGTTATACCAACAGCGAGGCGAAGGCAGCAAAAAAAACGCCAGCCCGCAGGCTGGCGCTTCATTGCGGAGCGGAGCGGTCAGTAGCCGCGGCTGCCCGTGCCCTGGCTGCCACTGGTGGTGCTGGAGCTGGTGCCGGTGCCCGCCGCGCCCGTGCCGGTCGCGCTGGTGCCCGTGCCCGAACCGGAGCCCGTGCCGCTCATGCCGCTCGAACCGGACAGGCCGGTGCCGCTGGCGCCGGTGCTGCCGCTCATGCCGCTGGTGCCCGACGAGCCGGAACCGGTGGTGCCGGTTGCGCCGCTCGAACCCGAGGAGCCGGTGCCGGTGCCGGTCGGAGGCGTGGTCGTGCCGCTGCCCGTGCCCATGCTGCCGCCGGTGCCGGTACCCGTGCCGCCCGACGTGCCGCTGCCGCCGCTGGTGCCGGTGCCGGTGCCGGTGCCCATGCTACCCGACGAACCCGAGGTGCCCTGGGTATCCTGGCTGCCGCTCGACGACGAACCGCTGCTGGAGGAACCGCCGCTGCCGCTCGAACCGCTGCTCGAGCTGCTCTTCTTATGATGTTTTTTCTTCGTGTGTTTCTTGGTGGTCGAGCTGCCCGACGTCGACTGATCCTGCGCGGTCGCGCTGCTGCCCGTCGACGAACCGGTCTGCGCCTGCGCGTTGACCGTACCGAACATCGCCACCGTGACGGCAGCACCCAGCAGGCCCTTCAGTAACTTATTCATTTTCATATCGCTCTCCTCAGAGAATGGATTTGGGGCAAAAAAAACTCTGCAATATCAAGAAGATACTGTGGAGGCGGAGTTTAAAGAGATCGCCGTGAAGGGTGCGCGCGTTAGCCTCGCGGAAACAAAAATCAGTACGCCCCGGCCGCCTGCGCCGCAAGCGTGCCCATCCGCGTGTACAGGTCGAGGATGTTGCTCTTGTCGTCCGGATAGACGCGGTTCGACAGGAACACGTAGAACGACTTCGACTGCGGATCGACCCACAGGATGCAGCCCGTGAAGCCGGTGTGGCCATAGCTGCCGACCGGGTACACGGTGCCGCGCGGGCGCTTCGCGTACGGCGAGTCGATGTCCATGCCGAGGCCGCGCCCGGCCAGGCCGGGAGGCGATTGCACGGTCGTCAGCAGGCGGACGCTGTCCGGGCTCAGGATGCGCACGCCGTCCAGCACCCCGCCCGCCAGCAGCATGCGGGCGTAGCGCGCCACGTCGCCGACGGTCGTGAATACGCCGGCCGAGCCCGCCACACCGCCCATGCGGCGCACCGTCGGGTCGTGCACGACGCCGCGCAGGAGCTCGCCCGGCGCGAGGTCGCCATGCGCGCCTTTCCCGTCCGCGCTGCCGACCTGGGTCGGCGCGATCGTCTCGACGTCGGTCCGGCGCAGCGGCAGGTAACCCGTGTTGCGCATCCCCAGCGGCGCGTAGATGTGCGACTGCGCGTAATCGTCCAGCGGCGTGCCCGTGACCTTTTCGACGACCTGGCCCAGCAGCACGTAATTGACGTCGGAATAGCGGAAGAACGTACCGGGCGGGTGCGTAACAACCTGGGCACACGCGAGCTGGTGCGCGGCCACGCGGCCTTTCCATGCAGGGAGGGCCGGCAGCCCGGCGGGCAAGCCCGAACTGTGCGTGAGCAATTGCCGGATCGTGATCGTTTCCTTGCCGCCGGTCCCGCATTCGGGGAAGTATTTGACGAGTTTGTCGTCGAGCCCGATACGTCCCTGCTCGGCCAGGATCAGCACGGACGGCGCCGTCGCCAGCACTTTCGTCAGCGAGGCGGCATCGAAGGTGGTCGCCGTCGTGACCGGAGCCGCATCCGGTTCATAGGTCAGGCGGCCGTAGGCGCGTTCGTAGACGGCGTCCTCGTGCTCCAGGTGGAACACGGCGCCGGGCAACTTGTGCGCGTCGATGGCGCCCTCGATGGCGGCGTCGATCTGGGGAAAGCGGCGCACGTCCAGCCGGGGGACATCGGCCGCGGGCACGCTCGGTACACGGGCAGGCAAGGTGCAGCCGGCAGCGAGCACGGCGATGCAAGGAAGCAGGTAAATACGCATGTTGAGCAAACGGAGATGCCGTGGAGACATTGTTCAACAGGCCATCATATGCCGTTCCGGACCGTGGCGCACGCGAAAAATTCGATCGGCGTATCATGGGACGATGAATGCACCAATGATTCCTTTCTCGATACTCGACCTCGCCCCAATCACCGAAGGCAGCGACGCTGCCGAATCGTTCCGCCGCTCGCTCGACCTCGCGCAGCACGGCGAACGCTGGGGTTACCACCGCTTCTGGCTCGCCGAACACCACGGCATGCCGGGCATCGCCAGCGCGGCGACGGCGGTGCTGATCGCCCACGTGGGCAACGGCACCTCCACCATCCGCCTCGGCGCCGGCGGCATCATGCTGCCGAACCATTCCCCGCTCGTCATTGCCGAACAGTTCGGCACGCTCGAATCGCTGTTCCCGGGCCGCATCGACCTGGGCCTCGGCCGCGCGCCCGGTTCCGACCACGCGACGGCCCGCGCGCTGCGCCGCAATCTCGCGTCCGACGCGGACGAATTCCCGCAGGACGTCGTGGAACTGATGGATTATTTCGCGGACGCCCCGCGCCGCCACGTGCGCGCCGTCCCCGGCGCCGGCCTCAAGGTGCCCGTGTGGATCCTCGGCTCCAGCCTGTTCGGCGCGCAGCTGGCGGCAATGCTGGGCCTGCCGTACGCGTTCGCGTCGCACTTCGCGCCGCAGATGATGATGCAGGCCATCGAGATCTACCGCGCCAGCTTCCGCCCCTCGGCCCAGCTCGACAAGCCGTACGTGATGCTCGGCTTTAACGTGTTCGCCGCCGAGACGGATGCGGAAGCCCAATGGCGCGCGACGTCCATGCAGCAGGCGTTCGTCAACCTGCGCAGCGGCCATCCGACGCGTTTGAAACCGCCCGTCGAAGGTTATCTCGACCTGCTCGGCCCGGCGGAACGCGGCATGCTCGACGGCGTGCTGTCGTGCTCGGCGATCGGCTCGCCCGAGACCGTCGAACGGCAGCTCAGGGACTTCATCGCGCGCACGGGCGCGGACGAGCTGATGATCACGTCGCAGATCTACGACCACGCGGCGCGGTTGCGCTCGTACGAGATCGCGGCGGAGATCCGGCGCAACGGTGATCTGGCGAACATTCAACCGGCGCGGCCTTAGCCACACTTGTCATCCATGGACGGCACCGGGCCGTTGATTGCATAACCATGGAGGACCTATGAACACTCGACTGATCGCCGCAACCCTGATGCTCTCGCTCGCCTCGACGGGCGCCGCCTATGCCAAACCCAGCTGCGCGAAAGGCGCCATCGTCGGCGGCGTCGGCGGGCACGTGGCGGGCAAACACGGCTTGCTCGGCGCTGCCGCCGGCTGCGCCATCGGCCACCACATGGCCAAGAAGCAGGAGAAGGAGCAGCAGCGGCAGGCGCAGGCGCAAGCACGGCAGCAGGCCGCCAACAGCCAGCAGCCGGCACCGCGCAAATAACCCCCCCCGTGGGGGGGGGGGCGGGGGGGGGGGCCCCGGGTTGGGGGGGGGGGGGGAAATTGGTTGGGGCGGGGGGGGGGGGGG
>NZ_JBKYMO010000175.1:0-11222 GCF_047302915.1 Massilia sp. CT11-108
CCCCCTCGGGGGCGCGCTTTTTCTAAACAAACCCCTCCGTCGGTTTTTTGTTTTTTTATTCCTAAAACACCAACCCCGCCCCCCCCGACCCCGGTGTTAAGACCGGTATAAGTTGCTAGACTGAAAATATCCTTTTCGACTTCAACCAGGAAGCCCATGTCCTCGTCCCGCAATCTCCTGCTCGCCATCGCCGCCGTCAGCATCGCCCTGATCGGCGCGGCCCTGTATCTCCAGCACGTGAAGGGCCTGCTGCCCTGCCCGCTGTGCGTGATCCAGCGCTACCTGTACCTCGGCATCGCGATCTTCAGCCTGATCGGGGCCTTCGCCAACAAGATCAAGGCCGGCGCCGGGCTTGCACTGCTGTGCGCGCTGGGCGGCCTCGGCTATGTCGGCAAGCATCTGTACGTGCTGGCCCATCCGGGCTTTTCGTGCGGCATCGATCCGATGCAGACGACGCTCAACAAGATCCCGACCGCGACCCTGCTGCCCGGCCTGTTCCGGGCGGACGGCCTGTGCGAAGCGGCGCAGGAGACCGTGTTCGGCCTGAACGTGCCGCAGTGGTCTGCCGTGTGGTTCACGATCCTCACGCTGGCCCTCGTCTGGGTGCTGGTGCGGCGCGCGCGCTGATGACGATCCAGCCCGGCGCCACCATCGCGGCCGTGCAGGCAGGCCTGCCGCTCGACCCGCTGGAAAACCGCATCCTCCTGTGCGAGGCGACGGGTCTGTCGCGCGTCCAGTTGATCACGCAGGGCGACCGCGTCCTCACGCCGGACGAGGCGTCCCGCCTGGACGATCTCGTGGCGCGCCGGCTGCGCGGCGAACCGATCGCCTACATCGTCGGCCGGCGCGAATTCTTCGGCCTGGCGTTTCGGGTCGGCCCCGCCGTGCTGATTCCCCGCCCGGACACGGAACTGATCGTCGACCTGTCACTCGAGCGCCTGCCGGACAACGCAGCGCGCCTGCTCGACATGGGGACCGGAAGCGGCGCGATCGCCGTCGCCGTCGCGCACACACGGCCGGATGCCGACGTCACCGCGCTGGACGTCAGCCCGGACGCATTGGCCGTCGCCCAGGCGAATGCGGCCGCCAACGGCGCGCGCGTGCGGTTCCTCGAGAGCAGCTGGTTCGACGCGCTCGCCGCCGTGGAAACCTTCGACGTCATCGCCTCCAACCCGCCCTATATCGCGGCCGGCGACGAGCACCTGGTCCAGGGCGATTTGCGTTTCGAGCCGGTCGGCGCGCTGACGGACCATGCCGACGGCCTGTCGGCGCTGCGCATCATCATCCAGGGCAGCCCGCGCCACCTCGCGCCGGGCGGCTGGCTGCTGCTCGAGCACGGCTATGACCAGGCCGCCGCCGTGCGCGCGCTGCTGGCGGACGCCGGTTTCACGGACGTGCAGAGCTGGCGGGACCTGGCCGGGATCGAGCGCGTGAGCGGCGGCCGGTTCGGCTGAACGTCTCCCCGGCGCGCTCCGGACGCCCCGTTTGTTACAATTTCGGGTCCACCACCCGGAAGCCAACACGATGCGTCGACTGTTCGCGACCCTCATCCTGCTGGGCCCCCTCGTTGCGTTCGCGGCGGATGCCGCCGATCCGGCGCAAGCACTGTTCGAGCGCGACTGGCAATGGCGCCTCAAGCACCGGCCCGAATTCGCCACGAGCGTCGGCGACCACCGCTACGACGCGCTGCTGGCCGACACCTCGCTCGCGGAACAGACGGCCACCATCGAGCACGCGCGCCGCATGCTCGACCTCGCGCGCCAGATCGACCGCGCGCAGCTGGCCGGCCAGGACCGCCTCTCCTGGGACCTGTTCACGGGCGACCAGGAACGCATCCTCGCGCGCGCCGCATTCGTCGGGTTCGACCCGCAGCCGGTCAGCGCGCAGGACGGCCTGCAGATCCGCTTCCCGCAACTGATCGCGCAGATGCCGTTCGTGACGGAGGACGACTACCGCAACTACATCGCGCGCCTGAATGCCCTGCCGCGCCACGTCGACGGCATCATCGAGCAGATGCGCGAGGGGATGCGCACCGGCTGGACGGCACCGAAGGCCATCATGACCGGCCTGCCCGCGCAGTTGCGGGCCATGCGCGAGCACGTGCAGGATGGCGCCCTCGGCGCGCCGTCCGCCGCGAGTTGCACGCGCGTCTCCTCGGCGATGGTCGCGGGCAGGCGCTGGAACGGCGCGGCCGCCCTGCGCACGGCGGCGGGCGCGTTGCAAAAGCTGGAAGACTTCGTGCGCACCGACTACCTGCCGGCCGCGCGCACGACCATCGGCGCATCCGGCCTGCCCGGCGGCGCGGCGTGGTACGCGTATCTCGTGAAGACGGCGACCACCACCACGCTGGCGCCGGCCGAGATCCACACGCTGGGTATCAAGGAAGTGGCACGCCTGCGCGCCGAGATGGAAGCGACGGCCGCGCGCACGGGCTTCAAGGGGAGTTATCCGCAATTCGTCGCGTTCGTGCGCAGCGATCCGCGCCTGTTCCCGACCAGTGCCGACGCGCTGCTGGACCGCTACCGCCGCACCATCGCGCGCGTCCAGGCCCAGTTATCCACGCAGTTCGGCACGATCCCGCAGGAAGAACTGGCCGTCAAACCGGTGCAGCAGGCGGGGGCCGACACGCAGGGCGGCGCGTATTACGAAGCGGGTACGCTGGACCGGGTCGCGGCCCTCGCCGTCAACACGAGCCGCCTGGACACGCGGCCGCTATGGGAAGTCGAGACGCTCGCCCTGCACGAGGGCATCCCCGGCCACCACCTGCAGGTCGCGCGCGCCCACGCCATCGACGGCCTGCCGGCATTCCGCCGCCACGCCTGGTATCCCGCGTTCGGCGAGGGCTGGGCGCTGTATGCCGAGGGCCTGGGGCCGGTACTGGGCCTGATGCGCGATCCGTTCTCGCAATTCGGCCGCCTGGCCGACGAGCAGCTGCGCGCCGCGCGGCTCGTCGTCGACACGGGCATCCACGCGCTGGGCTGGCCGCGCCAGCAGGCCGTCGACTGGCTGAACGCGAACACGGCCAATCCGCCGTCCGACAACGAGGTCGAAGTCGACCGCATGATCGCCCAGCCGGGCCAGGCGCTGGCGTATAAAATCGGCCAGCTGCGCATCGCCGCGCTGCGCGCGCGGGCGCAGGCGGCGCTGGGCCCGCGCTTCGACGTCCGCGCCTTCCACGACGCCGTGCTGGACAACGGCGCCGTGCCGCTGGACGTGCTGGAGAAGCGCATCGACCGCTGGATCGCGGCGCAGAATGTCCCGGAACCTGACCTGGTTAATTAACTAAAATGTCATATTGAGGGCTGACCGGCGCGGTTGGCCGATTTCGGTTACTCTCTGCGTCTCATGGCAGTATAAGAAAGGAATCCTCGTGTCGAACCAACTGACCCGCCGCCTGGCCCTGCTGGACGACGATGCCCGCCGCGGCCTGCTCCTGCAAGGCCTGCGCGGCATCGAGCGCGAGACGCTGCGCGTCGACGGCCAGGGCCACCTGGCAAGGACTGCGCATCCGGTAAAACTCGGCTCGGCCCTGACCCATCCGCAGATCACGACGGATTACGCGGAAGCGCTGCTCGAATTCATCACGCCGGCCGAACACGACATCGGCCTGGCCCTGCACCGCCTGGACGCGATCCACCGCTACGCCTATTCCAAGCTGGACGGCGAACTGCTGTGGAGCCAGTCGATGCCGTGCGAGCTGCCGGCCGAGGAAGACATCGAGATCGCCTGGTACGGCAAGTCGAACATCGGCATGCTCAAGCACGTGTACCGCCGCGGCCTGGCCCTGCGCTACGGCAAGGCCATGCAATGCATCGCGGGCATCCACTACAACTATTCGCTGCCGGAAGAACTGTGGCAGCTGCTGGCGGAGCACGAGGGCATCACGGAAGAACGCCGCAACGCGCTGCGCGACTTCCAGTCCGAAAGCTATATCTCGACCATCCGCAACTTCCGCCGCTACAGCTGGCTGCTGATGTACCTGTTCGGCGCCTCGCCGACCCTGTCGAAGGGCTTCCTGCGCGGCCGCGAACACAATCTCGAGACGCTGTCGGACGACACCTTGTTCCTGCCGTACGCGACGAGCCTGCGCATGAGCGACCTGGGTTACCAGAACGACGCGCAATCCGGCCTGCGCCCGCACGAGAACAGCCTGGAAAGCTACGTCACCTCGCTGATGGACGCCGTCAAGCGTCCGTATCCGCCCTACGCGGAGATCGGCACGAAGAAGGATGGCGAGTGGGTCCAGCTGTCGACCAACATCCTGCAGATCGAGAACGAATACTATTCGACGATCCGTCCGAAGCGCGTGATCCGCACGGGCGAGCGCCCGGTGCAGGCGCTGTGCGCCCGCGGCGTGCAATACATCGAGGTGCGCTGCCTGGACGTCGATCCGTTCGAGCCGGTCGGCATCGCACTGGAGACGGGCCGCTTCCTGGACGCCTTCCTGCTGTTCTGCGCCCTCGAGGAAAGCCCCCTGATCAACGCGATGGAAGGCCAGGTCCACGCGCGCAACTTCGCGCGCACCGTAAAGGAAGGCCGCCGTCCGGGCCTCACGCTCACACGCAACGACCACGAAGTGCTGCTGAAGGATTGGGCGGAAGAGCTGCTGGAACGCATCCGCCCCATCGCGGAACTGCTGGACCACGAGCACAATTACAAGGGCGCGCACATGGACGCGCTGAACGCGCAGAAGGCCAAGGTCGCGGATCCGGAAAAGACCCCGTCCGCGCGCGTGCTGCAGGAAGTGCGCACGCTCGGCTCGTTCGCGCAGTTCGGCCTGCGCCAGAGCGAACTGCACGCCGAGGCGTTCCGTACCGAACCGCTGATGCCGGCCGAGACGGGCCTGTTCGACGAGATGGCGCGGGCATCGCTGGCCGAGCAGGCGCAGATCGAGGCGACGGATACCGGCTCCTTCGACGACTTCGTGGCGGCGTATAACAGTAGTACACTGTGCCGTAACAGCTGACCCGCCAGGTCGGGCTGAACCGGGGCCGCCTTGCTTACCTTCTTCAACGAACACCACGCACAGCACGCCACGACGTCGGAACCGCCCCAGCGCATCGACGTCGTGGCGAACGAGTTCACGCGGCGCGGCCTGGGCCGCATCGTCACCCCGCATGGCGTGCCCCTGACGTCGCTGGAACGCATCCACACGCCCCGCTACCTGCACTTCCTGCGCAGCGCGTGGAACGAATGGCTTTCACTCGACCCGCGCAACGCCGAGCGCGATCTCGTCCCCTCCGTGTGGCCAGGGCAAGGCATGCGCCGCGACGTCGAACCGGACAGTTTCACGGGCCGTCTCGGCCTGTACGCGTTCGACGGGACGACGCCGCTGACGGCCGGCACGTGGACCGCCGCGAAGACGGGCGCCGACTGCGCGATCAATGCGGCGCACGCGCTGCGCCTGGGCGAGCGGAGCACGTTCGCGCTCACGCGGCCGCCCGGCCATCACGCCGGCGCCGACTACTGCGGCGGCTTCTGCTTCCTGAACAATGCCGCGCTGGCGGCCCAGCACCTGCTCGACGACGGCCTGCAGCGCGTGGCCATCCTCGACCTCGACTACCACCACGGCAACGGCACGCAGGACATCTTTTATCGCCGCAAGGACGTGCTGGTCGCGTCGATCCACGCCGACCCGCGCACGGACTACCCGTACTATGCGGGCCACCCCGACGAGACGGGCGCCGGCGCGGGCCTCGGCTTCAACCTGAACGTGCCGCTGCCGCGCGGAACGGCGGCAGCGCAGTGGTTCCTCGCGCTGGAAACGGCCTGCGTCAGGATGGCGGGCTTTTCTCCGCAGGCGCTCGTCGTCTCGCTGGGCGTCGACGGTTTCAGCGGCGACCCGCGCTCGCACTTCGGCCTCGCCAGCGGCGACTTCCTGCGCATCGGCGAGCGCATCGGCTTTCTTGGCCTGCCGACCGTCTTCGTGTTCGAAGGCGGCTCGGTCGTGCCCGAACTCGGCATCAACGTGGTCAACGTGCTCGAAGGTTTCGAGACGGCGGCCTGACAAGGAAACGACAATGATCGAATGGCAGTGGAGCGGTTTCGCCCACCTGACGGCGGCCGAACTGTACGAGATGCTGGCACTGCGCCAGCAGGTGTTCGTGCTCGAGCAGGCGTGCCTGTACCCGGACATCGACGGCCTCGATCCGGGCGCGCATCACCTGCTCGGCTGGCGCACCCTCGACGGCAGGCGCGAACTGGCCGCCACCCTGCGCTGCCTGGCGCCGGGCGCGAAATACGAGGAGATGTCGCTGGGCCGCGTCGTCACCAGCCCGTCCACGCGCGGCACGGGCCTGGGCCGCGAACTGGTCGCGCAAGGCATCGCGTGCGCGCAACGGCTGCATCCCGGCCACGCGATCCGCATCGGCGCGCAGGCCCACCTGGAAGCGTTCTATGGGAGCTTCGGCTTCGTCACGGTGTCCGCGCCGTACGACGAGGACGGCATCATGCACATCGACATGGTGCGCCCCGCTTCCATCATTTGAGCAGGCCGGATTTCGTCGGATCCGGCATGCGGATCGCGACGAGGCAGGCCAGCGCGCACATGACGCTCACGTACCAGTAGAAATACGGCTCGTGGCCAGCCTGCTTGAACCACAGGGCCACGTATTCCGCCGAGCCGCCGAAGATCGCGTTGGCGACCGCATACGACAGGCCCACGCCCAGCGCGCGCACTTCGACGGGGAACATCTCGGCCTTGATCAGGCCACCGATCGACGTGTACAGGCTGATGATCGCCAGCGCGCACACGATCAGCGCGCCGGCAGTCAGCGGGCTCGAGACGTTACGCAATGCCATCATGATCGGCGTCGTGAACACGGCGGCGAGCGCGCCAAAGGCGATCATCGACGTGCGCCGGCCGATGCGGTCGGACAGCGCGCCGAACGCCGGCTGCAGCAGCATGTAGACCAGCAGGCAGACGGTCATGATGCGGCTGGCCGTCTCCGTGCTCATGCCGGCCGTGTTGACGAGGTATTTCTGCATGTACGTCGTGAACGCGTAGAAGATCAGCGAGCCGCCCGCCGTAAAGCCCAGCACCGTGACGAACGCGCGCCGGTGGTGCTTCAGCAGCGACGCGACGCTGCCCGCGGCCTCGCTCTTGCGCTCGCTGGCGGTGGTGGTCTCGTGCAGCGAACGGCGCAGGTACAGCGACACGAGGGCGGCGCAGGCACCGACGACGAACGGGATGCGCCAGCCCCAGGCCTTCAGTTCGTCATGCGTGAGCAGCAGTTGCAGGATGCCCAGCACGAGCAGCGCCGCGAGCTGGCCGCCGATCAGGGTCACGTACTGGAACGACGCGAAGAATCCCTTGCGCCCCGGCTCCGCCACCTCGCTCATGTAGGTGGCGCTGGTGCCATACTCTCCGCCCACGGACAGGCCCTGGAACAGGCGCGCCACCAGCAGCAGCATGGGCGCCGCCGTGCCGATGCTGGCATAGGTCGGCAGCGCGGCGATCATCAGCGAGCCGCCGCACATCATGAGCACGGAAATCATCATCGCGTTGCGCCGGCCGTAGCGGTCGGCGATGCGGCCGAACAGCCAGCCGCCGATCGGGCGCATCAGGAAGCCCGCCGCGAAGATGCCGGCCGTGTTCAGGAGCTGGGTTGTCGGATTGCCTTTCGGGAAGAAGGCGGACGAGAAATACAGGGCGCAGAACGAATAGATGTAGAAGTCGAACCACTCCACCAGGTTGCCGGACGACGCGCCGACGATGGCGAACACGCGCTGGCGCGATGTGAGATGTTCGATGGCATGCGGGTCCGCTGTATCCGTCGTGGTCATTGCTATCCTCCGGGTCCGGACCCAGCATAGCAGTTCCTTAATTTTTACGGCGCCACAACAGCACCGGGATGCCTGCAAGCAGCAAAAATGCCGCTGCCGGCTCCGGCACGGGCGAGAGCAGGACTGGCGCGCAATACCCGAAGTCGTTGCAGCTGTTGGCCACGATCTGGCCGGCGTCGTTGATGCCGACGGCGTCCGTCAGCACCTGGATGCCGAGGCCGTCCGTCACGTTGTTCAGGTCGACCAGGCTGCCGTCGGCATACACGAACGCGTGCGAGAAACCGTCCCCGACGAAGCTGGAATAACCGACCACCATGCCGGCCGCGTTAATGGCGTGGGCTTCGCCGAAGTCGCCGCCGAAGGAACCGAGGTCGTGCATCACGCCGCCGCTGTACAGGAACGGATGCCAGACGGCCGCGGCGCCGATGAGGCTGTAGCCCGCCACCTGGCCGGCATCGTTCACCGCCTCGGCCCAGCTGAAGCCGCCGCCCAGCGTGCCGAGGTCCTGCATGGTGCCGTCGTGGTACAGGAATGCGTGGGCGCCGTCGTCCGGGAATCCCGGGCCCGGCTGGGAGCCGCCGACGATCATGCCCGCGCCGTTGATGCCCCGCGCCCGCGCATCCGCCCCGCCCAGCGTGCCGATGTCGGTCAGCGTGCCGCCGCTGTACAGGAACGCGCGGCTGTTGCCGGACGCATCCGTGGAATCGCCCACGACCTGGCCCGCGGCGTTGATGCCGTACGCGATGCTCTCGCCGCCATACAGCGTGCCGGTGCTCCGGATGTCGCCGTTGCGGTAGATGAAGCCGCGCGTAAAGTCGCCGGACAGCGAGGCGCCGACCACGGCGCCGCCGTTGGTGGCGGTCGCCCAGGCGGACTGGCCGCCCAGCGTCGGCAGGAACGTCGTCGTGCCGTCCAGCCACACGAAGGCGCGTTGCTGGTTGTCGGGATTGATACCGCTGCCGACGACGCTGCCGTCGTTGCCGATGCCGTAGGCCGTGAAGTTTTCGGGCAGGAAGGTCGCGGTATAGAGCGGGTCGGCCAGCACGGCCGGTGCCGCCACTGCCAGGGATACGCCGAGCATCAGCGCCGGCTTCACGCGGCGCCGGCGCGCGCGCCGGCCAGCAGGCCGAGCCCGGCGGCCAGCATTGCCCAGGTGGCCGGCTCGGGCACGGCCGACACGAGGTCCAGGCGCACGTCCGCGCACGTGCCGAGGCGGCAGGCACGGCCCAGGATCTGGCCCGCGTCGTTGATGTCGGTGGCGTCGATGATCTCCCAGCCGTTCGCGCCCGTCACGAGCGTGTTCAGGTCGACCATGTGCCCGTCGAGATAGATGAAGGCGTGGTAGCCCCAGCCGACGTCCGTGATGAGGTCCGACGCGCCGACGATGACGCCCGCATTGTTCAGCGCCCGCGCATAGCCCCAGTCGCCGCCCAGCGAACCGAGGTCGACCATGTGTCCGTCACGGTACGCGAAGGGGCGCGTCAGCGCGCCGTTGTCCAGGACGACGTCCGTTTCCGACCAGCCCACCGCGAGCCCGGCGTCGTTGACGTCGTAGGCTTCGCTGCGCATGCCGCCCAGCGTGCCGAGGTCGAGCATCATGCCGCCCTGGTAGAGATAGGCGTGGCGGTCCGGGTCGAACGTGCTGGAGGGAAGCGTGGCCGTGCCGGCCACCGTGCCGGACGCGTTGATGGCCGCGGCATAGCTCCAGTCGCCACCGAACGTGCCGATCAGGTGGACGCCCCCGCTGTCATACAGGAAACCGCGCTGTGCCTCGCCGATGTAGGGCTGGGCATTGCCCGCGACCATGCCGGCGTCGTTGATGCCTCTCGCGTTCGAATACGCGTACATGTCGGGCAGGCTCGCAGCCACCGGTACCACGCTGCCGCCCACATACGCGAACGCGCTGCCGTTGTACGGGCTATTGCGTGACCCGGCGATGTCGCCATGGTTATTGATCGCAAGACCGTAGCTGTCTGGCAGCACGCTGCCCAGGCTCGTGACGGTCCCGCCGGACAGGATGGCGGCCGCACCGCCGGACGTGCCGACGATCTGGCCGGCGTTGTTGAGCGCGGACGGCGCTAAACCCGCCGGCAGGAAATCAAATGTATAGAGCGGATCGGCCCACGCGTGCGCGCTGGCGAAGAACGGCAACAACAGGGCGAACAGGCAACGGCGTATCGACATGGCAGGCTCCGGATGACATTCAGGCGTGCCAACGATACGGCCCGACGCGCCGCGCGGAACTGAGCCAGATCAGGCGTGCGCGGAACGCATTCAGAACGTGATGACGAAGCGCGCGCCGCGGCTCACCGGGCGCGCGTAACGTACCGTGCCGCCATTGCCATGTACCAATTGACGCACCATCGCGAGGCCAATGCCGCCGCCCTGTTTGCGCGTCGTGAAGAAGGGCGTGAAGATGTGCGCGGCCAGCGCGTCCGGCACGCCGGGACCGTCATCGTCGACCTCGATGCGCAGGCGCGCGCCGCGCACCAGGCGGGCGGCAACGCGCGCGCGGCCGCCCGCACCCGTCGCCTCGAACGCGTTCTTGAGCAGGTTGATCAGCGCCTGCTCGAGCTGGCCCGGGTCGGCCATCAGTTCCAGCGACGCCGGCTCCACCGAGAACGCGACCTCGCCGCCGCGCTCCCGCCAGGCCGGCCCCACCAGCGCATCGAGCCGCGCGAACAGGGCGGCCAGCGGCACCCGCTCGGGCCGCGCATCCGGCACGTTGGACAGGCTGCGGTAGCTGGCGACGAAACCGGCCAGGCTGTCGGCGCGGCGGCCGATGGCGTCGAGCGCCGTGCCGAGGTCCGCCGCCACGTCGGGCAGCAGCGCGGGCCGTGCTTCCTCGACCAGGTCGCGCGCCGTGCGCGACAGCGACGCCACCGGCGTCAGCGAATTCATGATCTCGTGCGTGAGCACGTGCACCAGCCGGCGCCAGGCGTTCAAGGCTTCGGCTTCCAGTTCGCTTTCGACCGGCATCAGCGCGGCGAGACGCTGCGGACGGCCATGCAGGGTCAGCATCGACACCGTCGCCAGCGCGCGTTCGGTGCCGCGCTCGGTCTCGAACTGCAGCAAGGTGCGGTCGCCGTGCGGTTGACGCGCCAGCTGGCGGTACAGGGCGGCGCCATCGGTGGCGCGGCCGGGCGCGACCAGCTTGCGCGCGTTCGCGTTCAGCGGCTGCACGTGCTCGTCCCCGTCGATGCCGAACAGCGCGACCGGCGCGTGTTCCAGGCGCGCTTCCAGGGCCAGCGCATTGTCGACGAGGCTTTGCTGCTCGACGTTCAGCACGGCGCGCGGTTCAGGCGCAGGCAGCCGGCGCAGCGCGGCCAGGCTGCGCCACAGGACCAGCACCGCGACCACGGCCGCCAGGCCGCACAGCACGAGGACACGCGGCGCATCGCCCGCGCGGCCGGCGCCGAACGCCAGCGCCGCGTGTC
>NZ_JBKYMO010000176.1:0-11141 GCF_047302915.1 Massilia sp. CT11-108
ACCGCGCATGGCGTGGCCGTGCGCCTGCCGCGGGCCGAACGCCACGCCATGCGCGGTCTGGCGGGCGTTATCGTCGTACGCCGCCCACGCGTTGTACATGCAGGTATGCACGAGGGCGAGCGCATGCGCGGGCTCATGTGCGAGTGCCACGGTGCCGATCGTTCCGAGTGCCAGCGCATTCCAGGCCCGCACCGTCGCCAGGGGCGTAGCCGCCCCGTTCGCCTCGAGTTCCAGGATGTTTTGCCGATCCATGTCGTCCCCTTTGTGCCCTCGAGAAGTATCGCCAGCGAATCCGGCCTGGCTGTTGAGCGTTCTCATGCGTCGGCTGCTGATGCGGCAACGCACCATCCGCTTTTTGGGCGCGCTTTTGATCCTTCCATCCAGTGTTTTTTGCGTTTCGTCGCACGCCGGTGGAAGGGAAGGGGGCGGTCGCCTACAGTGACACCATCGACGAAACAAACACACAAGGAGAGCCAAAATGAACGTCCTCAAACACATGGAAGCCATCTTCCTCGCAGCCGCCGTCCTCGTGGGTGTGACGAGCGCCGCACACGCCGCCAGCGTCGCCAAACACGAGCGCTACGATGCGCAGGTAACGATCGAAGGCCAGCAGATGGCCGTCGTCAAAGTGACCGCGAAGCGCCCGTAACACCCGTAGTGGAAGCAACTGCCGCCCGGCAGTGAAGACGCAGAACGCGCAGCTCGAGAGCGCCGTTCGGACCGGGCCCCGGAGGCCCATCGCACCAGGCAATACCGGCACCTCCGCCGGCACCCCGCAGACCTTGACCAGCCGCGACGGCATGCCGCCGCAGGGACGCTTGTTGCCGTATGGGCGAAAAAAAAGCCCGCTGTTGAGGCGGGCTTAAATCCAATTCTTTCTGAGGAGAGTTGGAGGAGACAGGTGCAATTATGCTGCGCTACAGCATATCAGTCCAATTTTTGTTTCGCATATTCGTTATAAGAATTTGCGATATCTCATCCATGCTCTCCGGGTTCAGTTATTGACGCAGGTCACGACCAGGTTGCCCACGCCGCCTGCCGCTTCCGCCGCATCGTCCATCGTGCCGCCGCCGAAGCCGTTCGCGCCGCCGGTAACGGTGCAGGTCTGGGCCGGGTTGGTGGGCTGGGTCAGGACGGTCACGCCATAAGTCGTGTTGTACGGAACCGAGTTCATGATGAGGGCCACGTCCGCGCCGGTCGGTTTCTGGTTGGCGTCCAGCGCGGGGCTGACGCCGATGGTGCCCGTCGTGCTGCCGTTTGCCAGGACGAGGCCGGTACCGGTCAGGCCCTTGACCGTGCCACCGAGTGCGTAGGGATTGATCGAGCAGACGAAGCGGATGTCGATCCTGGCCAGCTGGCCAGCCGTGCCGTACGGCAGGAAGTTAGAGGCCGAGCAGGTCTGGTGTTTCGGCTGGGTGCCGCCCACCGGGGTGTGATTGGTGACGACCGCGCCTTTCGGGATCACTTCATAGACCTGGCCGTATTCGATCTGGTTCGGGAAGACGGCCGTGACGTCCTGGCCGGCCGTGGCCGGCGGATTGATGGGCAGGTCCTGGCCGTTCGTGCTCAGGACCAGGCCCGGGTATTGCAGGCCGCTGACCGTGATGTTGATCGGGAACGTGGCCTTGCCGCCACCGCCGCAGGCGGCCAGCGTGGCCAGGACCGCGAGGGCGAAGGCCGGACGCGCGAGGGAAAACTTCATGTGGGTCTCTCCAGATTCCAGATTTAAGCGCAGGTGACGGTGACGGTCGTGTCTTCGGTCGCGCCCATGGTGCCCGCACCCTTGCCGTTGCCGCCGCCGCTGACGGTGCAGGTCTGGCCGGCCGGCTGCTGCAGGACGGTGACGCCGTACGCGCCGTCTTCGTTCACGGGGGCCATCGACACGGTTGCGGTGCCCGCCGCGACCTCCTTGCGGTCGGCGCCATTGATGATCACGAGGCCGCTGGCCGTCAGGTTGACGATGCTCGCGGTCAATTTACGCTTGCGGATCGCGCAGTCCACGCGGATCTGTGCGATCGTGTAGTAATTGGCGCGCGCCTTGCCGTTGGTGACGACGCAATCCGAGATCTTCTCGACGTTCGACGGGACGCTCTTGACCGTGATGTTGAACTGGTCGTCGGTCGAGATGCGGTTGTTGAACTGGAACGACTGGTAGGGCGTCGTCACGGCCAGGTCTTCGCCGTTATTCGTCAGCACCAGACCGTCCTTGGTGACGTTATAGACCGCGCCGGTCAGGTACAGGTCGCCGCTCCCGCCGCCGCAGGCGGACAGGCCCAGCGCGCATGCCAGCGCTACAACGCCGGCACGCAGGATCGAGCTCTTCATAAAATCTCCACAGTGGAATGGGTGGCGCGCGGACGCTGCGCCGGTACGGCCGAATAGAAAAATGCCCATCATTTTAGTGCATTTGGCAAGCGGCGGCCCTATTTGGCTTTGTATCACGGTGTAACCATGAGCGCGTGTCCGGGGCGCCATTGCTTTTCAGCGCTGCCCTCGTTATGCTTGGACCGCTCCTTTCCACTCTCCAAGCTTCGTTTCCGGAGCCGCAATCCCGACCATGAACACGCGCCGCGCCTGGCCCAAGGCCATCCTGTTCGACCTCGACGACACGCTGTGGCCCATCGCCCCCGTGATCCTGCAGGCCGAAGAGAAGCTGTTCGCGTGGCTGCGCGAGCACGCGCCGCGCGTGGCCGAGCGCTTCACCATCGACACCCTGCGCCAGGCGCGCCTGGAGCTGCTGGCGAAGAAGCCCGAATTTCACCTCGACCTCGGCAAGCTGCGCCATGCCGGCCTCGTCGACGCCTTCCAGCAGGCCCGCGAGGATGCCGCCAAGGTCGAGCACGCGATGGCGCAGTTCTTCGCCGCGCGCAATGCCGTGATCCCGTACGACGACGTGCTGCCGGGCCTGCTGAAACTGAAGAGCCGCGTGCTGATCGGGTCGATCTCGAACGGCAACGCCGACCTGCGCACGATCGGCCTGTCGCACCATTTCAAGGTGTCGGTGGCGGCGTCGGCGTTCGGCGTCGCCAAGCCGGATGCGGCGATCTTCCTGGCCGCCTGCAAGGAGCTGGGCGTGGCGCCCGAGGATGCGGTCTACGTCGGCGACGACGTGCTGCTCGACGTGCGGGGCGCCCAGCGCGCCGGCCTGCGCGCCGTCTGGATGAACCGCACGGGCTCGACGAAGCACATGGAGCACGAAGTGGTGCCGGATGCGATCGTGCGCGACTTCGACGAGTTGCTGGACTGGCTCACGCGCGAACACGAACAACAGCGCGGATAAAGCACAAGCACGCATCGAACGTGCATAATGACATAAATGAAACGAAATCCTGGCTAGACCATGCAACTCGATAACCGTGCACAAACCCTGTTGAAAGCCCTGGTCGAGCGCTACATCGCCGACGGCCAGCCGGTCGGTTCGCGCGCGCTGTCGAAGATCTCCGGCCTCGACCTCTCCCCGGCCACGATCCGCAACATCATGGCCGACCTCGAGGAAATGGGCTACGTCGCCAGTCCGCACACGTCGGCTGGCCGCATTCCCACACCGCGTGGCTACCGCCTGTTCGTCGACACGCTGCTCACCGTGCATCAGATCGACGAGAACGCGGTCGAAGCCGGCATGCGCCTGCCCGCGCACCAGCCGCAGAAGGTGATCGCGAACGCGGCGCAGATGCTGTCGTCGCTGTCGCAGTTCGCCGGCGTCGTGCAGAGCCCGCGGCGCGAATCGGCGTTCCAGCAGATCGAATTTTTACGTCTGTCGGAAAAGCGCATCCTGCTCGTCATCGTCGACCCGCGCGGCGACGTGCAGAACCGGCTGCTGCTGACCGACGTCGATTATTCGCCGTCCCAGCTGATCCAGTCCGCGAATTACCTGAACCAGCATTTCGCCGGCCTGTCGTTCGACCAGGTGCGCGCGCGCCTGACGGGAGAATTGCGCCAGCTGCGCGACGACATGGGCCGCCTGATGCAGGCCGCGGTGGAGGCGGGCAGCGAAGCGCTGGCCGAGACGGACGACATGATCATCGCGGGCGAGCGCAACCTGCTCTCGGTGGCCGACCTGTCGTCCAACATGAGCTCGCTACGCCAGATGTTCGAGATGTTCGAGCAGAAGACGGGCCTGATGCAGCTGCTCGATGTGTCCAGCAAGGCCGGCGGCGTGCAGATTTTCATCGGCGGCGAATCGAAGCTCGTGCCGATGGACGAGATGAGTGTCGTCACCGCGCCGTACGAAGTGAACGGCAAGATCGTCGGCACCCTCGGCGTGATCGGACCCACGCGCATGGCCTATGAGCGCGTGATCCCGATCGTCGACATCACGGCCAAGCTGCTGTCGAGCGCGCTGAGCCACTCCTGAGCGGAGCGGCAGGCGGTCAGTGCCGGTGCGGGCAATCCGTCTTCTGGCAGTGGCCGTAGATGGCCAGGGCGTGCTCGGCGATCTTGAAGCCGCGTTCGCTGGCGATCTTCTGCTGGCGGCTTTCGATCTCGTCGTCGTAGAACTCTTCCACGTGGCCGCAGTCAAGGCACACGAGGTGGTCGTGGTGCGAGCCGGCATTCAGCTCGTAGATCGCCTTGCCGGTTTCAAAGTGATTGCGGTTCAGGAGGCCGGCCTGTTCGAACTGGGTCAGCACCCGGTAGACGGTCGCCAGGCCCACGTCCATGTTTTCGTTCAGCAGGGTCTTGTAGACGTCTTCCGCCGTCAGGTGCCGCACCGCGCTGTTCTGGAAAATTTCCAGGATTTTCAGCCGAGGCAAGGTCGCTTTCAGGCCGCTGGCTTTCAGGTCGGTTGGATTGTTGCTCATGTTTTGTTACTCGGATATGGGCGGAGTGCTTTATGATATAGCGTTTTGAACGCCCCCGCCTCATCGATTTTAAGGTCAGATATGCGCACTAAAGCCGTTTTCCATCGTTCCCACGCACGGGCAGCGCTCGTGGCCGGCCTCGCCTGCATGACGCTGGCGCTGTCCGGCTGCGCGGCCTGGCGTAACCAGACCAAGCCGGCGGCGCCGGTGAGCACCGCCCCCGACGCGGTCGCCGCCGATGCCGGCAAGTCCGCGGCAATCGCGAATTCGGGCGCGCAGACGACGACCGTCACCCAGCTGCAGAAATTCCTCTGGATCTTCTCGCCGTACCGGCCGGACATCCAGCAGGGCAATTTCGTGTCGCAGGAAATGCTGAACCAGCTGAAGGTCGGCCAGACCCGCGACCAGGTGAGATTCATCCTCGGCAGCCCGCTGCTGCAGGACGCCTTCCACAAGGACCGCTGGGATTACCCGTTCTACCTTGCGCGCGGTAACGGCGAGCTGACCACCAGCCGCGTCACCGTCTACTTCAAGGACGACAAGGTCGACCACTTCGACGGCGGCAACCTGCCGACGGAACGCGAATACATCAATCGCCTGATCGGCATCTCGAAATACGAAACCAAGACCGAGCAGGAATCGCTGGACGAGCTCAAGCGTAAGCGCGACGAGGCTGCGAAAGGCGGCGGAGGACAATAACATGACCCAACTGAAAATCGCCGTTGCCGGCGCCAGCGGCCGCATGGGCCGCATGCTGATCGAAGCCATCGCCGCCGCGCCGGACGCCGTCCTCGCCGGCGCCCTCGACCGCGAAGGCAACCCGTTCATCAATTCGGACGCCGGCGCGTTTTCCGGCCAGCTGACCGGCGTCGTGATCCAGTCCGACCTGGCCAAGGGCCTGGCGGACGCCGACTTCCTGATCGATTTCACGCGCCCCGAAGGCACGCTGCAGCACCTGGAATACTGCGCCGCGCACGGCATCAAGATGATCATCGGCACCACCGGTTTCGATGACGCCGGCAAGGCCGCCATCCGCGCCGCCGCCGAGAAGACCGCGATCGTCTTCGCCCCGAACATGAGCATCGGCGTGAACGTCACGCTGAAACTGCTGGAAATGGCGGCTAAGAATTTCTCCGACGGCTATGACATCGAGATCATCGAGGCCCACCACCGCCACAAGGTCGACGCCCCGTCCGGCACCGCGCTCAAGATGGGCGAAGTGATTGCCGACGCGCTGGGCCGCGACCTGAAGGAATGTGCCGTCTACGGCCGCGAAGGCGTGACGGGCGAGCGCGACCCGTCGACGATCGGCTTCGCCACCGTGCGCGGCGGCGACATCGTGGGCGACCACACCGTGCTGTTCGCCGGCATCGGCGAGCGCATCGAGATCAGCCACAAATCCAGCAGCCGCGTCAGCTACGCCCAGGGCTCGCTGCGCGCCGCGCGTTATATTGCCGACAAGGCAACGGGACTGTACGACATGCAGGACGTGCTGGGTCTCAAGGCCTGATCGCACACGCCCGTCGAACTGGACGGCTTTGCCGGCGATCTGCTGGCATACTGTCCACAAGACGGGCTTTTTTTCGCCCATTCATAGGAGATTCCCCATGGCCACCGTCGAGCTCAACGGCGCCGCGATCACCGATGCGGAAAGCTTCCACGTCGAGAGCCAGCGTGCGTTCGGCTTCCCCGATTCGTACGCGCACACGATGGATTCCTGGGTCGATTGCCTGAGCTACCTGCGCGACGAGGACGGCATGAGCAGCGTCCGCCTGAAGAAGGACGAGGTGCTGCACATCGTCGTGACGCACTCGGAAGCCCTGCGCGAACGGGCGCCGGACGTGCTGGAAGAGATGGCGTTCTGCATCATCGGCATCAACGAGCGCTACGAGGACTATGGCGAGAAGGCGGCGCTGGAGCTCGAACTGCGGTAGGTCGCTTGTCATGTGACACGATATAATGTTCTGCTCACCTCCTTCAGTCCGCAGAACATCATGCAAGAAAAATATAGTCCAGCCGAAGTCGAACAGGCCGCGCAGGCCTACTGGAAGTCGATCGACGCGTATAAAGCCGTCGAAAACGACCCACGTTTCCCGAAAGGCAAGTATTACGCCTGCTCGATGCTGCCCTATCCGTCGGGCAAGCTGCACATGGGTCACGTGCGCAACTATACGATCAACGACGTGATGTACCGCTACCTGCGGATGAACGGCTACAACGTGCTGATGCCGATGGGCTGGGACGCCTTCGGCATGCCCGCCGAGAACGCGGCGATGGCGAACAACGTGCCGCCGGCCCAGTGGACCTATTCGAACATCGCCCACATGCGCGGCCAGATGGAGTCGATGGGTCTCGCGATCGACTGGTCGCGCGAAATGACCGCGTGCAAGCCGGAATACTACAAGTGGAACCAGTGGATGTTCCTCAAGATGCTCGAGAAGGGCATCATCTACCAGAAGACCGGTACCGTGAACTGGGACCCGGTCGACCAGACCGTGCTCGCGAACGAGCAGGTCATCGACGGCAAGGGCTGGCGCTCGGGCGCGGTCGTGGAAAAGCGCGAGATCCCGATGTACTACGTGCGCATCACGGACTACGCCGACGAACTGCTGGACCACGTCGAGAACAAGCTGCCGGGCTGGCCGGAGCGCGTGCGCATCATGCAGGCCAACTGGATCGGCAAGTCGACCGGCGTGCGCTTCGCGTTCCCGCACGTGATCATGGACGAGCAGGGTGAGCTCATCAACGATGGCAAGCTGTACGTCTTCACGACGCGCGCCGACACGATCATGGGCGTGACCTTCTGCGCCGTCGCGCCGGAACACGCGCTCGCGCAGCACGCCGCCAAGGACAATCCGGAACTGCAGGCGTTCATCGCCGAGTGCAAGCAGGGTTCCGTCATCGAAGCCGACATGGCGACGATGGAAAAGAAGGGCATGCCGACGGGCCTGTTCGTGACGCACCCGATCTCCGGCGAGCAGGTGCCGGTCTGGGTCGGCAACTACGTGCTGATCACGTACGGCGACGGCGCCGTGATGGGCGTGCCGGCCCACGACGAGCGTGACTTCGGCTTCGCGCAAAAATACGACCTGCCGATCAAGCAGGTGGTGGCCGTGGAAGGCGAAACGTTCTCGCTGGACGGCTGGCAGGAGTGGTACGGCGATAAAGAGAAGGGCGTCGTCATCAATTCGGGCAAGTACGACGGCCTGGATTACACGTCGGCCGTCAACGCCGTCGCGGGCGATCTCGCGAACCTGGAGCTGGGCGACAAGAAGGTCACGTTCCGCCTGCGCGACTGGGGCATCTCGCGCCAGCGCTACTGGGGCACGCCGATCCCGATGATCCACTGCGAGAAGTGCGGCACGGTGCCGGTCCCCGAGAAGGACCTGCCCGTCGTGCTGCCGGAAGACTGCGTCCCGGACGGCTCCGGCAACCCGCTGAAGAAACACGAAGCGTTCCTCAAGGTCGACTGCCCGTGCTGCGGCGCGCCCGCACGCCGCGAGACGGACACGATGGACACGTTCATCGACTCGTCCTGGTACTACATGCGCTATACGTCGCCGGGTTCGAACGACGCGATGGTCGACCCAGCCCGCAACGATTACTGGATGCCGATGGACCAGTACATCGGCGGCATCGAACACGCCGTGCTGCACCTGCTGTACGCGCGCTTCTGGACGAAGGTCATGCGCGACTTCGGCCTCGTGAAATTCGACGAGCCGTTCGTCAACCTGCTCACGCAGGGCATGGTGCTGAACGAGACCTACTACCGCGAAGACGCGTCGGGCAAGAAGACGTGGTACAACCCGCTTGAGGTCAGCCTGACGTTCGATGAACGCGGCCGTCCGCAATCGGCGGTGCTGAAGGAAGACGGCCAGCCGGTCGTCATCGGCGGCACCGAGAAGATGTCGAAGTCGAAGAACAACGGCATCGACCCGCAGGCGCAGATCGAGCAGTACGGCGCGGATACCGCCCGCCTGTTCACGATGTTCGCCGCGCCGCCGGAGCAGACGCTCGAGTGGTCGGAGTCGGGCGTGGAAGGCGCGAGCCGCTTCCTGCGCCGCGTCTGGGCCTTCGCTCATGCGAAGCAGCAGAGCGTGGCCGCCGCGCTGGCCGGCCAACAGGCTGGGACGCTGGACGACGCGCAGAAAACGCTGCGCCGCGAAGTGCACAAGGTGCTGCAGCAGGCCGATTACGACTTCAAGCGCATCCAGTACAACACGGTCGTCTCGGCCTGCATGAAGATGCTGAATACGCTGGAGTCAAGCAAGCTGGCCGAAGGTGCAGCGTCGGACGCGGTGATCACGGAAGGCCTGTCGATCTTCCTGCGCATGCTGAACCCGGTCGCGCCGCACATCACGCACGCGCTGTGGCAGGAACTCGGCTATGCCGGCAAGTACGGCGACATCCTGAACGTGGCCTGGCCGGAAGTGGATCCGGCCGCGCTGGAGCAGGCCGAGATCGAGCTGATGATCCAGGTGAACGGCAAGCTGCGCGGTTCGGTGAAGGTGCCGAAGGAGGCCGACAAGGCCGCCATCGAAGCCGCCGCGCTGGCGTCGGAAGCCGCACAGAAGTTCGTCGAAGGCACGCCGAAGAAGGTCATCGTCGTCCCCGGCAAACTGATCAACATCGTGGTGTAAGCCATGCGCGCCCTGACCCGGAAGTTGGCGGTGCGCGCGGTTGCGGCCCTGCTGGTGGCGAGTGCCACCGCGGGCTGCGGCTTCCAGCTGCGCGGTTCGAACGGCAGCTACACGATGCCGTTCCACAGCATCTATCTCGGCTTCCCGGACACGTCCGCGCTGGGCACGGAACTCAAGCGCAACCTGCGCGCGACGGACCAGGTGGTCATCGCCGACAAGGCGGCGGATGCCGAGGCGCAGTTCGTGCTGCTGGGCGAGTCGCGCAACAAGTCCATCCTGTCGCTGAACAGCCTGGGCCGCGTGCGCGAATACCTGCTGACGTACACGATGTCGTTCACGGTGCGCGACGCGAAGGGCGCGGAACTGGTGCCGCCCACGCAGATCTCGCTGCGCCGGAACATGGCGTTCGACGAGACCCAGGTGCTGGCCAAGGAATCGGAAGAAGCGCTGCTGTACCGCGACATGCAGGCGGACCTCGTGCAGCAGATCATCCGCCGCCTCGCGTCGATCAAACCAGCCACTTGATTAAAAAGGAACACCATGCAGTTGCGGCCTGAGGCGCTCGACGGGCACCTCGCCAAGGGGCTCGCGCCCCTGTACGTGATCACCAGCGACGAGCACCTGCTCGCGCTGGAAGCGGCGGACAAGATCCGCCGTGCCGCGCGCGCGCAAGGGTATTCCGAGCGCGACGTGCTCACGGTCGAGCGCAACTTCAAATGGGGCGAGCTGCTCGCCGCCAACCAGGCCATGTCGCTGTTCGGCGACAAGAAGCTGATCGAGCTGCGCATCCCCGGCGGCAAGCCCGGCAAGGACGGCAGCGCCGCGCTGCAGAACTATGCGAAAGACCTGAACCCCGACAACCTCACCCTGATCACCCTGCCGAAGCTGGACTGGCAGACGGCCAAGGCGTCGTGGGTGGCGGCGCTGCAGCAGACCGCGGTCTACGTCGAGATCCCGAACGTGGAACGCGCGCAGCTGCCGGGCTGGATCGGCACACGTCTGGCCGCTCAGAACCAGAGCGTGGACCGCCAGAGCCTGGACTTCATCGCCGACCGCGTCGAGGGCAACCTGCTGGCGGCGCACCAGGAAATCCAGAAGCTCGGCCTGCTGTACGAACCGGGCAAGCTGACGTACGAGCAGGTGCATGACGCCGTGCTGAACGTGGCGCGCTACGACGTCTTCAAACTGTCGGAAGCGATGCTGGCCGGCGACCCGGCCCGCCTCGTGCGCATGCTGGAAGGTTTGAAAGGCGAGGGCGAGGCGCTGCCGCTGGTATTGTGGGCCGTCTCCGAAGAAATCCGTACGCTGCTAAAATTAAAGGCAGGGATGGCGCAGGGACGCCCGCTGGGCGCGCTGCTGAAGGAATACCGCATCTGGGGCCCGCGCGAGCGCATGATGGAACCGGCGCTGCGCCGGATCTCCCTGCCGACGCTGGAAGCGGCGCTGCAGCAGGCGGCGCAGGTCGACAGGATGGTCAAGGGCCTGCGCGCGAAGCAGTTCGCGGGCGATGCGTGGGATGCGATGCTGCAGCTGGCGTTGAAAGTCGCGTCGACATAACGAAATCACAGGAAGAAGCACGATGGATATCACCGAGACCATGCACACAATGGGCCGCCAGGCACGCGCGGCGTCGCGCGGCATGGCGCGCGCGGACAGCGCCACCCGCAACCAGGCCTTGCTGCTGATCGCCGCCGCCATCGAG
>NZ_JBKYMO010000177.1:0-11084 GCF_047302915.1 Massilia sp. CT11-108
GCGCGGACATGTGTATAACACACAGAGCACGCGGCGCCAGGGCCGGCACGCGCGTGTGGCAGCGCGACCTGCGCCTGCGCCTCGTCATCGGTCCGCTGGACCTGCCGTCCTACGAAGCCTTCCTGCCGGGCGGGCGCGCGGCGCGCGCGCTGGGCAATATGGTGACCATGTTCACCGGGCTGTCGCTCGAATACGAAGTGCAGCTCGTGCTGCGCGCGGCCGACGTGCGGGGCAGCACGTTGGCCGGCACGCGGACGGCCGGCGCACGCCTGGGCTGGGACGGGTTCCTCGTCGACGGCCCCCAAATACAAGACCGCGCCGATGTGCGCTATGAGATTCACGCAAACTAAGACATGCCAACTGAAAGAGGACACGCGATGAGCATCAACCTGAAAACCCTGATCGGCAAACTGGACGACACCTGCCGCGCGGCCGCCACGCGGGCGGCCGGCCTGTGCGTGTCGCTGGGACAGTACGAGGTCGACATCGAGCACCTGTTCCTCGCGCTGCTGGAACAGCCCGCGTGCGACCTGGCCGTGATCGCGCGGCGCTGCGGCGTGTCGATCGAGCGGCTCGAGGCGGACCTGCACGCGGAAGTGGCCGGCTTCAGGAGCGGCAACACGCGCACGCCCGTGTTCTCGGAGCGGTTGCCGAAACTGTTCGAACACGCGTGGCTCATCGCGTCGCTCGACCTGCGCGCGGGCCAGCAGGCCGGCATCCGCAGCGGCCATCTGCTGCAGGCGCTCCTGAGTTCTCCCGAGCTGGCGCAGCTGGCGCACCGGGTGTCGCCGCAGTTCGCCGAATTCGACCTGGACCGCATCAAGCACCATTTCGACGACGTGACGGGCGGCTCCGACGAAGCACCGGCCGTCGTCGCGGCGCCCGTGCAGGACGCGGGCGGCGACCCGGTGGGCGAGCTGCGGCGCCAGGGACCGTCGAAGACGCCCGCGCTGGACCAGTTCACGACGAACCTGACGCAGCGCGCGCGCGACGGCAAGGTCGACCCGGTGATCGGGCGCGACGCGGAAATCCGCCAGCTCGTCGACATCCTCATGCGCCGCCGCCAGAACAACCCGATCCTGACGGGCGAAGCGGGCGTCGGCAAGACGGCCGTCGTGGAAGGCCTTGCATTGCGCGTCGCGACCGGCGACGTGCCCGAGGTATTGCGCGGCGTGGAAATTCACGTGCTGGACCTGGGCCTGCTGCAGGCCGGCGCCAGCGTGAAGGGCGAGTTCGAGAACCGCCTCAAGAACACCATCGACGAAGTGAAAAAGAGCCCGCACCCGATCATCCTGTTCATCGACGAGGCGCATACGATGATCGGCGCGGGCGGCCAGGCGGGCCAGAACGACGCGGCGAATTTGCTGAAGCCGGCGCTGGCACGGGGCGAGCTGCGCACGATCGCGGCCACCACGTGGAGCGAGTACAAGAAATACTTCGAGAAGGATCCCGCGCTGGCGCGCCGGTTCCAGGTCGTGAAGGTCGAGGAGCCGAGCGAGGAACTGGCGTGCGCGATGCTGCGCGGGATGGCGCCGCTGATGGAGAAGCATTTCAATGTCCGCATCCACGACGAGGCCATCACGGAAGCGGTACGCCTGTCGCACCGCTACATCAGCGGGCGCCAGCTGCCGGACAAGGCCATCGGCGTGCTGGACACCGCGTGCGCGAAAGTGGCGCTGGGCCGCGACGCGGCGCCGGCCCGCATCGAAGACCTCACGCGCCAGCTGGAGCGCCTCGATGCCGAACGCGCGGCGCTGGAGCGCGAGCAGGCGGCGGGCGAGGGCGCACACGATGCGCGGCTGGGCGAGTTGTCGGCGGCGCGCGGTGCCGCCGAAGACGAACTGGCCACGTTGCGCGCGCGCTGGGAGCGCGAGCGCGATCTCGTAAACCGCATCCGCGAAGCAGCGGACGCGCGCGGCCTGCGCGACGAACTGAAGGCCGTGCAGGGCGAGGCGCCTCTCGTGCCGCTGCAGGTGGATGGCCACGTAGTCGCCGGCATCGTCGCCGGCTGGACCGGTATCCCGCTCGGCAAGATGGTCAAGGACGAGATCCGCACGGTGCTGAACCTGCAGGACCTGCTGGAGCAGCGCGTGCTGGGCCAGTCGCATGCGATCGACGCGGTCGCGCAGCGCGTGCGCACGGCGCGCGCGAACCTCGACGATCCGAACAAGCCGCAGGGCGTGTTCCTGTTCGTCGGCCCGTCCGGCGTCGGCAAGACGGAGACGGCGCTGGCGCTGGCCGACGTGCTGTACGGCGGCGAACGCAAGCTCGTCACCATCAACATGAGCGAATACCAGGAGGCGCACAGCGTCTCCGGCCTGAAAGGCTCGCCGCCGGGCTATGTGGGCTATGGCGAGGGCGGCGTGCTGACGGAAGCCGTGCGCCGCAACCCGTACAGCGTCGTGCTGCTCGACGAGGTGGAAAAGGCCCACCCGGACGTGCTTGAGCTGTTCTTCCAGGTCTTCGACAAGGGCGTGCTGGACGACGCCGAAGGCCGCGAAGTCGATTTCCGCAACACGCTCATCATCCTCACGTCGAACGTCGCGTCGAGCACGCTGATGCAGGCTTGCCTGAACAAGGCGCCGGAAGAGGTGCCGGGCGCCGAGGAACTGGAGGCGCTGATCCGTCCCGCACTCGTCAAGCAGTTCAAGCCGGCGTTCCTGGGCCGCCTGAAAGTCGTGCCGTTCTATCCGATCCCGGACGACGTGCTGGCGCAAATCATCGAACTCAAGCTCGGACGCATCGGCCAGCGCGTGGCCGCCAACCACAAGGCGGCGTTCGCGTACGACGAGTCGCTCGTGGAGGCCGTGCTGGCCCGCTGCACGGAAGTCGATTCCGGCGCGCGCAACGTCGACAACATCCTCAACGGCACCTTGCTGCCGCAGATTGCCGAGGCCGTCCTGGCGCGCATGGCGGAAGGGGCGGCGATCGAGCGGATCGCGGTGGGCGCGGACCAGAGCGGCGATTTCACGTATGCAATCGCGTAGAAATGGACGGGCGGGCTGCGCTCGTCGATATCGATAACAAACAGGGTGTGGTCGGCGTCGGTGCGCGCCGATCCACGCTGCATGGTTTTAGGGCCGTGTTAGCGATAACGCCCGTCTCTACCGTATCTTCCTCGCATCACTAGTAAAAATCATAACGCCGAATGGTTGCTTTTATTACTCGGCGAACTCCTATAATCCATTCGCATTGTTATCGATATCTAAAACGGCAGCCGGCTGCATGGCAAGCCGTAAAACCAGCGAAACAATAAGACGACAAGTCCATTCGGATTACTTGGAGGAGAAGAAGATGCACCAGAAATACTACACCGTCCCGCGCATGACCCTCGTCGCACTGGCCCTGTCCCAGGCCTTCGCGTCGCAAGCGCTGGCACAGGTCGCGCCGGTCGAAGCCAACACCGTCGTCGTGAAGGGCCTCCGCGCCAGCGCGGAATCGTCCCTTTCGATCAAGAAGAACGCGATGGAAGTCGTCGACTCCATCACGGCCGACGACATCGGCAAGCTGCCCGATCCTAACGTCGCGGAAACGCTCACACGCCTGCCGGGCGTGCAGGGTTACCGCTACGGCGGCGAAGGCGCCTCGCCGGGCGGCAACGGCTCCGGCATGACCATCCGCGGCCTGTCGAACCAGACGGCGTCGCAAATCAACGGACGCGCCTATTTCACCGCCGGCTCGCGCGAATTCAACATCGAAGACGCGGTTCCGGCCATGGTCGCCGGCATCGACGTCTACAAGAACCCTTCGGCCGAACACGTCGAAGGTGCCATCGGCGGCCTGATCAACCTGCGCACCCGCAATCCGAGTGATTTCAAGGGTTTTACCGCCGTGCTGAACGGCAATATGCGCTACAACGATCTCGTCCGGAAGAAAGAACCTGAAGTAAGCGGACTGCTCGCCAACCGCTTCGATCTCGGCGGCGGTTCGCGTATCGGCGTGATGGCCGCCTTCGCCTTCCAGAAGACCACCAGCCGTAACGACTCTGCCGGCACCAATGGCGGTATGAATTACCGGCGCACGGTTCGTGGCGACAGCGCCGAGTACGCGAGCCTGGCGGCCGCGAACACGGGCAATAACGTGGCCCTGCCCATGTCGAAATATGTCGGCCGCAGCGACATCACTTACCTGGCGCCCGTGGACGTGATACCGGCGGCGGGCACCGTTACTCCCAACGCAGTGCCGGACACGTCCAAGCTGACACCCGCACAGGCCGCCAACATTATCTCCGCCAATACCCTCGGTCCCTGGCCCAGTGTGGAAAGCATCGCGCGCACGCGCAAAGCCCTGAACCTCGGGGCCGATTATCGCGTCAACAATACCTTGCGCTTCTACACCGAAGGCGCCTACACCTCTTACCTGTACAACCAGAACTATCTTTTTACCCGCATTTTCAACGACTACGGGGGTAACGTCCAGAACCTGACGCTCACGCCGTTCACCATCAACGAGTACATGGCCAACCGCAACGCCAACGGCGGCAGCAACGACGTCGTGACTACCCAGCGTGCGCTCGGCGGTACCTTCCTGAACCAGCCGATCGGTACGTGGGGCGGCGATGAGCACAGCCTGTACACGACCTGGAACGTGGCCACGGGCGTCGAGTGGAGCCCGACCCCCGCACTGTCGCTCAAGGGCGATATCAACTACATCAGGGCGGACCGCATCAAGGACAACCGCCGTGTCGAGATGGGCAACGCACCCGGCCAGTACTTCGATATTACTCGCGTCAACCAGAACTGGAACGACGGCCACTACACCGACATTCACGGCAACGATTGGTCCGATCCAGCCAAATTCGTCTTCCAGAAATACAGCGGCGACGGCTACCAGGAATTCCACGACAATGGCGCCGCGACCGCGCTCAGCGGCATCTATACGTTCGAAGACGGCTTCTTCACCAGGTTGAAGTTCGGCACGCGCTTTGCGCATCAGACCAATCGGTTCTTTGACAAGAATCCCTACAACGGGGGCAAGTGGTTGACGACGGACGGCAAGCCGCTCGCCGCCGATTACTCGAACGCGATTTCCGCGGCGTCCAAGCCGGGCGTCCTGGGACAGGCGCCGACGAACATGCTGGGCAATCAGAACGGCTATACCGGGGGCTTTGTCGTGTACAACCCGGACGCGCTGCTGGGCAACCAGGTTGCCGCACAATTCCCGCAAGCGAATATCGTCCCCGAGGGCAGCTACCCGGAATATGAGCTGGGCCGTCGTTATCTCAACGAGAATACGCTGGCCGGTTACGTCTCCACCGACTTCGCGGCGTTCGACGAGCGCCTCAAGGGTAACGTCGGCGTACGTGTCGTCCGCACCAAGTCCCAGGCGACCGCGCGCGTCCTCTCCGACCCGGCCCAGGCGACGTCCCCGCTGATCGACAATACGAAAACGACGACCTACACGAATGTCCTGCCGGCGTTTAACGTCACCTACGACATCGCGAAGGATTTCCTGGCCCGCTTCGGCTATGGCCGCGGCATGACCCGTCCCAATCTGGACCTGCTGAATCCGAACTACTCGTACAACTTCGGAAACGGCACCGCCAACGTGGGCAATCCGGACCTGAGCCCGCAGAAAGCCGACAGTGTCGACCTCTCGCTCGAGCGCTATTTCAGCCCGACGAACTATCTGGCGCTCGGCCTGTTCAACAAGGACATCAGCGGCTTCTTCAGCCAACTCTCGAGCTGCGGGATGCCGCAGAATGCGGTGTCCTACACGGGGCCCAGCAACGGCTGCTCGAGTGGCCAGTGGATGGTCTCGAAGAACGTCAATGCCGCGAAGGGCTATGCGCGCGGCGTGGAATTGTCCGGGCAGTGGTTCTTCAACGACAAGGATAGCTGGCTGAAGAACTTCGGTGTGGCAGGCTCCTATACGTATGTCGATACGTCCGCTCCGCTGAATATCGGCACGAACACGGCGCCCATCTTCATCGACGCGCAGCAGAACTTCGTATCCAAGAACAGCTACAGCCTTACCGGCATGTACGAGGACAGCAAGCTGTCGGCCCGCCTCGTGTACACCTGGCGTTCGTCCCAGAACCGGGGTTACAACGGACTCATTCCGTTGTTCAGCACTTACATCGGGTCCTACGGTCTGGTCGACGGATCGATCAACTACGCGATCGACGAGCACCTGACGCTGTCCTTCAATGCGTCGAACATCACGAACACGGCGCCCAACCGCTACGCCGGCGAAGTGCAAACCATGGAAACGGGCCGGGAGTACTCGCACATGGACAACGGCCGCTCGTTCAGCCTCGGCCTGCGCTACAAGTTCTGATCACGGCAAGCACCGGCACGGACGACCGCACCGCGCGGCCGGCCGTGCCGGTTTTTTTCTTTGGATACCGACCACATGACCATCAGTTTCCAGCGCCGCCGCCTGTTGCAGCGCGCGGCTGCATCTGCTGCGCTCTTGCCGTTTACGGGCACCCTCCACGCGGCAGCCTCGCACCGGTTCGCGATCGGCGACCACGACTTCCTGCTGGACGGGAAGCCGATCCAGATCCGCTGCGGCGAGATGCACTTCGCGCGCGTGCCGCGCGAGTACTGGTCGCACCGCCTGAAGACCATCAAGGCGATGGGCCTGAATGCCGTCTGCGCCTATCTGTTCTGGAACTACCACGAGTGGCGCGAAGGGCGCTACGACTGGGCCGCCCAGCGTGACGCCGCCGAATTCTGCCGGCTCGCTCAGCAGGAAGGCCTGTGGGTGATCCTGCGTCCGGGCCCGTATGCCTGCGCCGAGTGGGAGATGGGCGGCCTGCCGTGGTGGCTGCTGAAGCACGACGGCGACGACTTCCTGCGCACGCGCGACGAGGCCTACCTCGCGCCGGCGCGGCGCTGGCTGAAGGAAGTCGGGCGCGTGCTCGGCCCGCAGCAGGTCACGCACGGCGGTCCGATCCTGATGGTGCAGGTCGAGAACGAATACGGCTTCTTCGGCGACGACGTGGGTTACCTGCGCGTGCTGCGCCAGGCGCTGCTGGATGCCGGCTTCGACGTCCCGCTGTTCCAGTGCAATCCGACGAATGCCGTCGCACGCACGCACATCCCCGAACTGTTCACGGTGGCGAACTTCGGCAGCGACCCGGCCGCCGGCTTCAAGGCGCTGGACGCCGTGCAGAAGGGCCCCCGCATGTGCGGCGAGTATTACTCAGGCTGGTTCGACACGTGGGGCTCGCCGCACCACGGCGGCGGCGTCGAGGGTGCGACGAAGGACATCGCCGCGATGCTGAAGGCGAACGGTTCGTTCAGCCTGTACATGGCGCACGGCGGCACGACGTTCGGCCTGTGGGGCGGTTGCGACCGCCCGTTCCGGCCCGACACGACGAGTTACGACTACGACGCGCCGATCGGCGAAGCGGGCTGGATCGGCGCGAAATTCGACGCGTACCGCGCGGCGATGACGCCGTTCCTGGCGCCGGGCGAAACGCTGCCCGAGCCGCCGCCGCGCATGCCCGTCATGGCGATTTCCCCGTTCGCGCTGGCCGAGTCCGTGCCGGTGAAGACCGCGCTGCCCGCGCGCATGATCAAGGCAGTATCACCGAAGCCGATCGAGCAGTACGACATCAGCCGCGGCCTCGTCTCGTATCGCGTGACCCTGCCGGCCGGTCCGGCGGGCGTCGTGGAAGTGGCGCGCGCGCGCGACCTCGCGTGGATCACGATCGACGGCAGGCAGGTCGGCACGTTCGACACGCGCTACCGCCGCTACAAGGTCGACGTACCGGCGCGCGGCAAGCCGGCCGTGCTCGAGATCCTGCTGTACACGATCGCGCGCGTCAACTTCGGCGTGGAGATCCATGACCGCAAGGGCATCCACGGTCCCGTCACGTTCACCGCGAAGGGCGGCACCGCACAGCCGCTGGAGAACTGGGAAATCCGCGCCATCGATTTCGATGCGGACGGCGTCCTGCCGCCGCTCGCCTTCAAACAAGGCCGGGGCAAGGGCGCGGCGTTCTACCGTGGCGCCTTCGATGCCGCGCGCACCGACGATACGTTCCTCGACATGTCGGCGTGGGGCCAGGGCGTCGTCTGGGTCAACGGCCGCTGCCTCGGCAGGTTCTGGAGCATCGGTCCCACGCAGACGATGTATCTGCCGGGACCGTGGATCCGCAAGGGCCGCAACGAGGTCGTGGTACTCGACCTGACGGGACCGCGCGGGCAGGGCACACCGACGATCGCGGGACGTACGACCCCGATCCTCGACCAGCTGCACCGCGAGCGCGACCTGCCGCGCCCACCGAGCACCGTCCGCCTGCAGCTGGACGGCGTGAAGCCGGCGCACGACGGCGAATTCGCGCCGGGCTCGCAGACGCAGGACGTGCGCTTTGCGGCTTCGGTGAAAGGCCGCCAGTTCTGCCTGGAGGGACTCGACGCGTTCGACGGCAAGCCGTATGCGGCCGTGGCGGAGCTGGCCCTGCTGGACAAGGACGGCAAGACGCTCGACCAGTCCAACTGGACCATCGCCTGGGTCGACAGCGAGGAAGCGACGAAGTCAGACGGCGGCGCGCTGAACGCCATCAACGGCCAGAACAGCGATTACTGGATCACGGCGGACAAGGCCCCATACCCGCACCGCCTCGTGATCGACCTGGGGCGGCAGATGGACGTGGCCGGCCTGCGCTACGTGCCGCGCCAGGGGCCGGACGGCACCGCGGGACGCATCCGCCGCTTCCGCGCCTACGTGGGCGACAGGCTGGTGGTGGAATAATCGAGGAGACGCAATGAAAGTATTCCTGGCAGCCGCGGTCCTGGCCGTGGCGACCCATGCGCAGGCCGGCGACGTGTTCCGGCCCGGCGCAATCTGGCCCGACGACAAGGGCGTGCACATCAACGCGCACGGCGGCGGCATCCTGCAGCACGACGGCGTGTATTACTGGTTTGGCGAGCACAAGGTCGCCGGCACGGCCGGCAACCGCGCGCAGGTCGGCGTGCACGTGTACAGTTCGCGCAACCTGACCGACTGGAAGGACGAGGGCATCGCGCTCGCCGTCACCGACGACCCCGCGAGCGACATCGTGCGCGATGCGATCATCGAACGGCCGAAAGTGATCCGCAATGCAAAGACGGGCAAGTTCGTCATGTGGTTCCACCTGGAGCTGAAGGGCAAGCGCTACGACGCGGCGCGCGCCGGCGTGGCCGTCGCCGACAAGGTGACGGGGCCGTACGTGTATCAAGGCTCGTTCCGGCCGGACGCGGGTGCATGGCCGGTCGATGTCAAGCCCGACGACAAGGATGCCGCCACGTCCTTCCTCGCGCGCGACTTCGCGGGCGGGCAGATGTCGCGCGACATGACCTTGTTCGTGGACGACGACGGCAAGGCCTGGCAGTTCTACGCGTCGGAGGAAAATCACACGATGCACGTGTCGCGCCTGACGGACGACTACCTGCGTTCGGCCGGACAGTACGCGCGCGTGAAGCCGAACGGCGACGACGAGGCGCCGGCCGTCTTCAAGCACGGCGGCAAATACTACCTCGTGACGTCGGGCCTGACGGGCTGGGCGCCGAACGCGGCGAAGTCGTACGTCGCGGACAACCCGCTGGGTCCGTGGACGGCGCTCGGCAACCCGGTGCGCGGCACGCCGGAACAGCAGAAGATCACGTTCGGCGGCCAGTCGACATATGCGCTCACGTTACAGCGCAACGGCTGCACGCGGCATATCCTGATGCTCGACGTGTGGCGCAAGGAGAATGCCATCGACGGGCGCTACGTGTGGCAGCCGGTCGAGTGGGAGGACGGCAAGCCGGTGGTGCGCTGGCGCGACCAGTGGACGCTGGCGGAGATGGACAAGCTGCCTTGCGACGGGCCTGGCGCCATGGGAGGCAATCGATGACCGAACCCGGCAAGACCGACCGCTCTGCGGGCGGCGCGACGGTGTGGGACGTCGCCAGCCGGGCCGGGGTCTCGGCCATGACCGTCTCGCGCGTCATCAACGGCAATACGAGCGTCAGCATCAAGAACCGGGAAAAGGTGATGCGCGCGATCGGCGAACTCAATTACGAGGTCAATGTGGCGGCGCGCGCCGCGCGCATCGGTACACTCCGTGTCGGCCTGTTGTACAGCAACCCCAGCGAGGCCTTCCTCAGCGCGTTCCTCGTCGGCGCGCTCACCGAGTGCGGCCAGAGCGGCGCGCACCTGATCCTCGAACACTGCGACAACCTGAAGAGCCAGCGCAAGGCGATCGACCGCCTGATCGATGACGGCGCCGACGGCATCCTCGTGCCGCCGCCGCTGTGCGATTCGAAGTCCGCCCTCAAGATGCTTGCGGAACTGGGCATCCCCTCCGTCGCCGTCGCCACCGCGCGGCCGTCACCGCAGATGTCGGCGGTGCGCATCGACGACTACGAAGGCGCGCTGACGATGATGCGGCACCTGCTCGCGCTGGGCCACACGGACATCGGCTTCATCAAGGGCGACCCGGAACACACGCCGACCCAGCTGCGTTACCAGGCATTCATCGATGCGATGCGCGGCGCGGGCCTCGACGTGCCCGCCGAGCGGGTGGCGCAGGGCATGTTCACCTACCGTTCCGGCCTGCTGGCGGCGCGCGAGCTGCTGGGGCAACCGACCCGGCCGACGGCCATCTTCGCCAGCAACGACGACATGGCGGCCGCCGTCATCGCCGTCGCGCACGGGATGCACCTGCAGGTGCCGGACGACCTGACGGTCTGCGGCTTCGACGACACGCCCGTCGCGACGACCGTGTGGCCGGAACTGACGACGATCCACCAGCCGATCACGGACATGGCGCGCAGCGCCGTCGCGCTGCTGATCGAGCATGTCCGCGCCCAGCGCTCGGGTCACGCCTATGACCGGCGGCACCAACTGATGCCGTTCACGCTGGTGGTGCGGGAGTCCACTTCGGGGGCCGACTGACGGTCATCGGCGTTGCCGATGGCGCCGATCGGTTTTTCCCGTTTCTCTTTCCGGTACGGTGCGCCGACAATCGCGCCATCGATGTCACGGGAGGGGAAATGAACAAGGAAAAGGTATTGGTCGTCGGCGGCAGTTCGGGGATGGGGCTGAGTCTCGCGCGGTCGCTGCTCGCGGACGGCAGCGCCGTCGTCATCGCGGGGCGCTCGCCCGAC
>NZ_JBKYMO010000178.1:0-11067 GCF_047302915.1 Massilia sp. CT11-108
GCGCCGGACAGCCGGCGCAGCAGCGCGCCGCCCGCCATGCCGAGGCAGATCGCGAACGAGACGGCCAGCAGGATCCAGCCGAGGTGCCGCGCCAGCACCGCCAGCACGGGCGCGCTGAAGTACAGGCCCAGCGCGGTGCCGATGGCCCACTGCCCGGCCTCGCGCGCCTGCACGGGGGCGGAGAGGCGCGCGCCCAGCATGCAGGCGATCGCCGTCGAGAACAGCGGGCCGATCATCCACGGCAGCGGCGTGTCGAGGAAGATGCACAGTTGCGCCGCCGTGAAGGCCAGCGCCAGCGCGGGGAGGAACGTCCTGATCAGAACACCCAGAGCTTTTCGGCCGGCATCTCGAGCCAGTACTGGCCCGGATCGACGCGGTACTTGGAGTACGCGCGCACGCTCGAATTACCGTGCTTGAACAGGCATTCCCACCGGTCGCCCAGGTACATGCAGGTGGACAGCGGCAGCTGGATGCCGTTGTCGACGGGCGTGCGGCCGATACGCACTTCTTCCACGCGGATCAACGCCGACGCTTCCACGTCCGGATTCGATGCGCCGCTGCCGCGCGCCGTCGCGTTCAGCGCCATGCCTTCCACCTGCACGCGCGCCGCGCCGCCGTTGCGCGCCACGACGCGCGCCGGCAGGCGGTTGTTACTGCCCATGAATTCCGCGGTGAACAGCGTGTCCGGCGACTCGTACATCGATTGCGGCGTACCCTGCTGCTCGATCTTGCCGTTGTTGAGGAGGAGGATGCGGTCCGAGATCGCCATCGCCTCGGCCTGGTCGTGCGTGACCATCAGCGCCGACAGGCCCAGGCGCACGATCAGCTCGCGCAGGAACGCACGGGCTTCCTCGCGCAGCTTGGCGTCCAGGTTCGACAGCGGTTCGTCGAGCAGGATCACGGGCGGGTTGTAGACGAGCGCGCGGGCGATCGCCACGCGCTGCTGCTGGCCGCCGGAGAGCTGGTGCGGGAAGCGTTCGCCCAAGTGGCCGAGGCCCAGCTGCGCGAGCACTTCGCGCACCTTGGGCTCGATGTCGCGCGCGGCCATCTTGCGCAGCTTGAGGCCGTAGGCGACGTTGTCGAACACGGTCTTGTGCGGCCACAGCGCGTACGACTGGAACACGAGGCCCAGGTTGCGCGCTTCCGCCGGCAGTTCGAGCTTCTTGCTGCCGTCGTACACGCGGCGCTCGCCGATGTCGATCGTGCCGGCTTTCGGGCTTTCCAGGCCGGCCACGGCGCGCAGCAGCGTGGTCTTGCCGCTGCCCGAGGGGCCCAGCAGCGCCACCACTTCGCCGCGCTGCAAATGCATCGACACGCCCTTCAGGATCGGGTTGGCGGTGGCGCCGCTGCCGTAGTCGAGGTGCAGGTCGTTGACGGTCAAAACGTTCATGATGTTTGTCTCGCGATTGATTTAGTTATGCAGCTTGACGCCGAAGCGCAGCGCGATCCCGAGGCCGATGGCCACGAGCGTGATGTTGATGAACGAGAGCGCGGCCACGAGGTCCGTCGAGCCGCCGGCCCACAGCGACACGAGCATCGCGCCGATCACCTCGGTGCCGGGCGACAGCAGGTACACGCCCGTCGAGTATTCGCGTTCGAAGATCAGGAACACCATCAGCCAGGCGCCCAGCATGCCGAACTTGATCAGCGGGAGCGTCACGTCGCGGGTCACGCGGCCGCGGCTGGCGCCGACGGCGCGTGCCGCCTCTTCCAGTTCCGGGCCCACCTGCAGCAGCGACGTCGACACGAGGCGCATGCCGTAGGCGAGCCACACGACGGAGTACGCGAGCCACAGCGCGAAGATCGTCGAGCGCATCTGGCGCAGCGCCGGGATGAAGTGCTCCGACAGCCACGCGGCCACGCCGTTGTCCATGCCGTGCAGGATGCCGTCCAGCCAGCTCGGCACGAACAAGAACACCCACAGGAACGACAGGCCGGCCAGCAGGCCCGGCACGGCGCGCGGCACGAGGACGCTGTAGTCCAGCAGGCGCGTGATGCCGTCGTTCTTGCGGTGCATGGCCAGCGCGATCGCGGTGTAGCAGGCCACGGCCAGCGCGCCGCCGATCACGCCGATCAGGATCGTGTTGACGATGCCGCGCACGAGCGACGGCTGTTCGAAGATGTCGCGGAAGTGCTGCAGGGTGAGCACGTCGGCCAGCTTCACGCCCTCGCCCCAGTACTGGACGAACGAGCGCAGCACGATGCCGGTCAGCGGCAGCACGATGGTGACGGCGATCCACGTGCCCAGCACGGCGAACGCCACCCACTTCCACTTGCCCAGCGCGAGCGGTTTCTGGCGCGCGCCCTTGCCCTTGATGGACACGTATTTGTTGGCCGACTTCAGGAGCCAGCGCTGCAGCATCACGAGCGGCATCGTCACGGCGACGAGGCAGACGGCGACGGCGGCCATCAGGTGGTACGACGGCGTGCCCAGTTTGTTGGTCAGCTTGTACAGGTAAGTCGCCAGCACGAGGTGGCCTTCCGGGTCGCCCAGCACGAGCACGAGGCCGAACACTTCGAAGCCGAGGAAGAACACGAGCACGCCCGCATACGCGAGGGCCGGCATGATCATCGGCAGCGACACGTTGAACATCACCTGCCACGGCGACGCGCCCGAGACGCGCGCCGCTTCCTCCACGTCGGAGCCGAGGCTCTTCAGCGCGGACGAGGCGTACAGGTACACGTGCGGCACGTGCGTGAGGCCGGCGATGACGACGATGCTCGTGAACGAGTACACGTTCCACGGCACGAAGCCCAGCAGGTCGTGCGCCCACGTCGAGTAGAAGCCGACCGGGCCCATGGCGACGACGTAGCCGAAGCCCATCACCATCGGCGACACGAAGATCGGCACGAGCAGCAGCGGCGCGACGATGCCGCGGCCCGGCAGGTCGGTGCGGACCATCAGGAAGGCGAGCATGCCGCCCAGCGGCACGGCGATGGCGGCGAGACCGGCGGCCAGGATGAGGCCGTTCTTGAAGGCGAGCCAGAAGTCGCTGTCGTCGAAGATGAAGCGGTACGCGTCCAGGCCGAGCATCTTGTCGGGCATGAAGAACGGCGCCGTCAGGAAGCTCTGGTAGAAGATGAGGTACAGCGGCAGGAAGATGGCCACGCAGGTGAGCAGCACGACGATGCCGCGCGTCCAGTTGAAGCGCGGCGCGCGCACGGCCGGCAGGCTGCCGGCGTCGGCGCCCTTGGATTCCAGTGGCATGGTTGAAGTAGGCATGGGAGTGTCCGATCGATTTGGAACCAGTCAACTCCGTCGTTCCCGCGCACGCGGGAACCCATGCTGAGCGTCCTGGTCGGCTCAGTATGGATCCCCGCTTTCGCGGGGATGACGGCTTGAAGACTTACTTCTTGCCGGCAGTGGCCTTCCACTCCTTCAGGAACGCCAGGCGCAGCGCCGGATCCAGGTATTCCCCGACGGCCGGGCTGACCGGCAGCGGCTTGATGTTCTTCTCGCCGACCATCTTGATCAGGTCAGTCGACGTCGTTTCGCCGGTGACGTCGGCGCGGATCGCGTACAGCTTGGAGGCATTGGCGATGACGGTCTGGCCGCGGTGCGACAGCATGTAGTCGATCCACAGCTTCGACGCGTTCGGGTGCCTGGACATCTTGTTGATGAACTGGACGCGCGAGATGATCAGGGTGTAGTCCTTCGGCAGCACGACGCCCAGCGACGGATCGTTCTTGGCGCGCACGAGCGCATACGAACCCATCACGTTGTAGCCGATCAGGTTTTCGCCCGACGAGATCCGCTCCAGCATGGTGCCGGTCGACGACTGCACGCGCACCCTGGCCGCGCCGAACGCCTGTTCCAGCTGCTTGTATTGCGGGAAGGCGCGCGCATCCTGCGTCATGAACATGAAGCCGACGCCGGATTTCTCGATGTCGTAGGTCGTGACCTTGTCCTGGAATTTCGGCTGCTGGATGATGCGCACGAAATCGGCGTGCGTCTGCGGGACTTCCTCCGGCTTCAGCAGGCGCTTGTTGTAGACGAAGGCGGCCGGCTCGAACGTGGTGCCGTAGGCGATGTCCTTCCAGACGGCCCAGCCGGGGATCTTCGCCGCTTCGACCGATTTGTACGGCAGCGCATAGCCGCCGGCGGCCAGCTTCATCTGCAGGTCCATCGCGGAAGACCACAGCACGTCGGCCGTGTCGCCGCCGGCCGCGTTCTCGGAGAAGAAGCGGTTGTAGACTTCGGTCGAGTTCATGTCGTT
Source organism: Massilia sp. CT11-108 (assembly GCF_047302915.1). NCBI lineage: Bacteria > Pseudomonadati > Pseudomonadota > Betaproteobacteria > Burkholderiales > Oxalobacteraceae > Massilia > Massilia sp. CT11-108. The sequence goes on from NZ_JBKYMO010000178.1 coordinate 4,218, forward strand.
GTACTCGACCGTGATGCCCGGGTACATCGACTTGAAATCGCTGATCAGCGGTTCGGCGGCCTTGCTGTCGGTGGCGCCGTAGATCACCAGCTTGCCTTCCTTCTTGGCGGCGTCGATCAGTTGCTGGTAGCCGGCCGGGTAGCCTGCCGGGGCCTGCGCCAGCACCGGTGCGGCGAATGCGAAAATGGCAGCTGCAAAGGTGGTCGCAAATGCGGTCTTCTTGAAATTCATGGTTGTCTCCTAGGGTGTTGTCAGTGTTCGCGGACCAGGTTGAATTCCCTGGCCTGTCGGTTGTAATCGTTGATCGCCTGCTTGACCCAGCGCGTGAGCGCGTCGCCCGTGAGCGAGAACGGGTACAGGCCGGCCTGGCTGCGCAAAGCCGCGAAATCGGGGGTGGCCTGCACGCGGGCGAAGGCGTCGACCCAGCGGCGGTAGTCGGCATCCGGCACGCCGGGGCCCATCCATACGCCGCGGATCACGGGCCACACGATGTCGTAGCCCTGCTCGCGCGCGGTCGGCACGGACGCCAGCACACCGGCCAGGCGCTTCTCGGCCAGCACGGCCAGCACGCGCACCTTGCCCGGTCCGGCATACAGCGCCGCTTCGGATGCGTCGCCCGAGATCACCTGCACGTAGTTGGCGCTCATCGCCGTGAACGTCTCGCCGCCGCCTTCCAGCGCGACGAAGCGCAGGCGCCGCGGTTCGATGCCGGCGCGGCGCGCCAGCAGCGCCACCTTCATCCAGTCCTGGCTGCCGATGGTGCCGGACACGCCGATCAGGACCTGCTTGGGATTCTTGCGGATCGCGTCCATCAGCTCGTCCAGGCTATGCCACGGCGCGTCGGAACGCACCGCGATCATGCCGTAGTCGACGCCGAGCGCCGCGACCCAGCGCACGTCGGCAGCAAGCGCCTTGCCGAATTTTCCTTCGGCGAGATTCAGCAGCGAACCGCCCGAGAACGCGACGAGCGTGTCAGGCTCGGCGCGCCGCTGCGACACGAGCGTGTGCCACGCGACGGCGCCGATCCCGCCCGGCAGGTAGGCCAGTTTCAGCTTCGTGTCCGGCAAGGCCTTCTGGGCCAGCTTGCAGGTCAGGTCCATGGCGCCGCCCGGTTTGGACGGCACCACGCATTCGGCGTTGGCGCTGGCCGCCGCCGCTGCCGCGGACAGTGCCGCGGCGGTAAGGATCGAGATGGCGCGCTTCATGATGTTGCGGCCAGGGGTCGGTCAGAACCGGTACTGGATGCCGGTGGTGACGCCGGTCTGCGTCGACCCGAAGCCCGGATCGTCGCGCGACAGGCCCACGAGCTGGCCGTGGTCGGCCTTGGCATGCGCCACCGACGCGTACAGCCAGACGCGCTTGGACAGCGAGTACATGGCGCGGCCCACGAGCATCGTCGGATCCGCGTCCTTCGCGGACGGCAGGTTCTTCGTGTTGACATGGTAGACGGCGCCCGTCAGGGTCCACGGATAGGCCGCCCAGGTGGCGCCGGCCCAGTAGGTGTCGCCGCGCACGTCCGGCGTGGCGGCCTTGCCCGACTGGAGCTTGTAGCCGCGCATGCCGGCCTGGTAGGTCATCGGACCCGCCTTGTACAGGGCGCCCAGGTGGAAGGCCGTCGTCTTGTCGCGGTCGCCGGTGGCGGCGAGCGTGTTGCCGTTGATTTGTTCGTACGACGCCATCACGCCGACCGGGCCGCCGAACCAGGAACCGCCGACGGCGTACTTGCGGCCATCGGCCGCGTTGCCGGCCTGCTCGCCCATGCCGACGGTGGCGCCGTAGGTGAAGCCGCCCGTGGTGCCGGTGTACTTGATCAGGTTGTCGAACGCCGTCGTCATGCCGTACTTGGACGGGCCGGTGGCGTTGCTCGACGTCGCCCACGAATAGTTGGGCGCGAAGCCCATCGGGTCGAACTTGATGACCAGGTCATAGGTCGTCGTGAACGAGCGGCCGATGATCACGCGGCCGAAGCCGCCTTCGAGGCCGACGTTGGCCTGGCGCTTGAACAGGTTGCCGTCCTGGGCGCCGGTGTCGAGCATGACGCCGCCTTCCAGGTTGAAGATGGCTTTCAGGCCGCCGCCCAGGTCTTCGCTGCCGCGGAAGCCCCAGCGCGACGTGTTCTTGCCGCCCGAGACGACGCGCACCTGGCTGCCGTCGCTGGCGGATGCGTGGTTCACGTATTCGACGCCGGCATCCACGATGCCGTAGACCTGGACATTGGTCTGGGCGGATGCGTTCAGGGAAAGCGCTGCCAGGACGGCGAGCGCGAGGGCCGATTTCTTCATATTGTCTCCGTTGTTGTCATCAAGGCGGTCGTGTGCCGCTTCGTGAGATCAAGGATAGGTCCGCCAACCTTTCAATCAGCTTTCACTGAACCTTTCAATGTCGGGTGTTGTGGAAATCACTTACCCATGAAGACACGGCGCGTTCCGTGGCTTACACTGGCGCGATGCGAATCCTGTTAGTCGAAGACCACGTCGAGCTGTCGCACTGGGTATCCAAAGCCCTGCGCGACGCCAATCTCACCGTCGAATGCGCGGCCACCGGCGCCGACGCCGACGCGCTGTTGCACACCCAGGACTACGCGCTCGTGATCCTGGACCTGACCCTGCCCCGCATGGACGGCCTGGAAGTGCTGCGCCGCCTGCGGGCGCGCGGCGGTACGCGCGGGCGCACGCCCGTGATGATCCTGACGGCGCGCGGCGGCCTGGAAGAACGGGTGCAGGGCCTGAACCTGGGCGCGGACGATTACCTCGCCAAGCCGTTCGAACTGGCCGAACTGGAAGCGCGCGTGAAGGCGCTGCTGCGCCGGAGCGTCGGCAACGAGGCGCTCGTGCACACGTGCGGACAGCTCAGCTTCGACACCGTCGCGCGCATGTTCACCTACTGCGGCGAGCCGCTGGCGCTGACGCCGCGCGAACACGCCGTGCTGGAAGCGCTGATCTCGCGCCCGGGCCGCGCCGTGTCGAAGGAAAAGCTGTTCGACGAAGTGTTCGCGCTGGACGACGACGCCAACCTCGACGCCATCGAACTGTACATCCACCGCGTGCGCAAGAAACTGGACAAGCGCCCGGACGGCGGCGCCGCCATCGCCACCCTGCGCGGCATCGGCTACCTGCTGCAGGAACGGCCGCCGGCCGCGTCCTGAGCATGCGGTTCCCGCCGGCGGCGTCGACGAAGCTGGGCAGCCTGCGCGGCCAGCTGCTGCGCTGGCTGATCGTGCCGCTCGTGATCCTCGTCGCGGCCAACGCCGTGTCGCTGTACCGCGACGCGCTCGACGCCGCCGACATCGCCTACGACCGCTCCCTGCTCGCGTCCACGCGCGCGCTCGCGGAACGCGTCTCGGTCCGCGACGGCAAGGTCGTGGCGGACGTGCCCTACGTGGCGCTGGACAGCTTCGAGACCGACACCCTGGGGCGCATCTACTACCGCGTGGGCGGGCTGCATGGCGAGACGGTGTCCGGCTACGACGACCTGCCGCCCGTCCCGAAGGACACGCCCCGCTCGGAACTGTATCCGGCCCTCGTGCGCTTCTACCACGCCGACTACAACGGCGAGCCGGTGCGCATCGCCGCCCTGCTGCAGCCCGTGTACGACGATTCCATGCGCGGCATCGCCCTGATCCAGGTGGGCGAGACGCTGGACGCGCGGCGCGCGCTGTCGCGGCGCATCCTGCTCAACACCCTGCTGCGCCAGGCGCTGCTCGTGCTGGCCGTGGCGACGCTCGTGTGGTTCGCCGTGCGCCTCGTGCTGCAGCCGCTGATGCGGCTGAAACAGGTCGTGGAGACGCGCGCGATCTCCGACCTGTCCGACGTCGACGAAGCCCTCGTGCACCGCGAAGTGCGGCCGCTGGTCGCCGCGATGAACGGGACGATGGCGCGCATGCAGAACCTGATCGCGAGCCAGCGCCGCTTCATCGCCGACGCTTCGCACCAGCTGCGCACGCCGCTGACGGTGCTCAAGACACAGGCCGAGCTGGCGCTGCGCGAAAACGATCCGGCCGCGATGCAGGCCATCGTGCGCTCGATCGCGGCGACGACCGATTCGACCGTGCACCTCGCGAACCGCCTGCTGACGCTCGCGCGCATCGAGCACGGCGGCGCGAACGCGGCGCTCGCGCCGGTGGCGCTGTCCGAGGTGGCGCGCCAGGTGGGACTGGAACTGGCGCTGCCGGCCGTCCAGAAAGGCATCGACCTCGCGCTGGAAGCGGAAGACGACGGCGCCACGACCATCGACGGCCAGGCGCTGCTGCTGCACGAACTGGCGAGCAACCTGGTCGACAACGCGATCCGCTACACGCCGCCGGGCGGCACGGTGCTGCTGCGCGTGCGGCGGCTGATCGGCGTCGTCGTGCTCGACGTGCAGGACAGCGGGCCGGGGCTCGATCCGGCCGAATACGACAAGGTGTTCATGCCCTTCTACCGGGCGCAGGCGACGCTGGAGAGCAATCCGGGCGGCACGGGGCTGGGCCTCGCCATCGTGCGCGACATCGCCACGGTGCATGGGGCGACGCTCGAGCTGGCCAAGGCCGAAAGCGGGCGCGGATTGAAGGTCAGCGTGACCTTCCCCGCGCCCGCGATGGTCAACGATAATCGTCCGGCGTAAGCCCGTACTTCTGCATCTTGTAGTACAGCGTCTGCTTGGGCACCCCGAGCGCCGCGGCGACGTCCACGACGCTCCCCGCCGCCCGGCGCAATTCCTGTTCGATGACGGCGCGCTCGAACGCGCCCACCTGGTCCGCGAGCGGCACCGCCGCCGCCGTGCGCGCGGTCAGCAGGCCGTCCGCGCCACTGGACAGGCCCAGCACGAAGCGCTCCGCGATGTTGCGCAGCTCGCGCACGTTGCCGGGCCAGTCGTGCGCCATCAGCGATTGCATCAGCGGCCCCGGCACCGTGGGCGCGGCGCGCTTGTAGCGGGCCGCCGCGCCCAGCATGAAGTGTTCGAACAACAAGGGGATGTCCTCGCGCCGCTCGCGCAGCGGCGGCAGGTTCAGCACGATCAGGTTCAGGCGGTAGTACAGGTCGCTGCGGAATTTCTGCTGGTCGGACCATTCCTTCAGGTCGACCTTCGACGCCGCGATGACGCGCACGTCCACCGGCACCGGGTGGTTGGAACCGAGCCGCTCGACGTAGCGCTCCTGCAGCACGCGCAGCATCTTGACCTGCAGCGACAGCGGCAGGCTCTCGATCTCGTCGAGGAACAGCGAGCCCTTGTCGGCGTGCTCGATCTTGCCGACCTGGCGCTTGGTCGCGCCCGTGAACGCGCCCGGTTCGTGGCCGAACACTTCGCTTTCGAAGATGTTTTCCGGGATCGCGCCGCAATTCAGGGCGACGAAGTGATGCGCGCGGCGGCGGCTGAACTGGTGCAGGCAGCGCGCCACCATCTCCTTGCCGGTGCCCGTCTCGCCGTAGATCAGCACGTCGGCCGATTCGTCGGCCAGGTCCAGGATCAGGCGGCGCAGGTTGCGCATCGGGGCCGAATCGCCCAGCAGCATCGCCTCGATGCCCTCGCCGTTCGCGATGCGGTGGCGCAGCGTCTCGACTTCCAGGATCAGGCGCCGCGTCTCCAGCGCGCGCTGCACCGCCTCGACCAGCTGCTCCGACGAATACGGCTTGGGGATGAAATCGTAGGCACCGCCGCGCATCGCGCCGACGGCCATCGAGATGTCGCCGTGGCCCGTCACGAGGATCACCGGCAGCTGCGCGTCGATGCCCTTGACGGCGGCCATCAGCTCGATGCCGCCCATGCCGGGCAGGCGCACGTCGCTGACGACGACGCCGGCGAAACCGGGTCTTATTTGCGCCAGCGCCGGCTCGGCGGCGTCGAACGCCTCGACCTGGAAACCGGCGAGATCGAGCGCCTGCGCACTGCCCGCGCGGACGATGGCGTCGTCTTCGACGAGCAGCACTTTCATGGATTCGTATGTAGACATGGTAGCTATCCTACTCCGCCCGGGGCAGATCGATGATGAACCGGGCACCGCCCTCGGGTGGCGACTCGGCCCGCAGCCGGCCGCCGGACTCGCGTACGATCTGCTCGGAGATCGCGAGCCCGAGGCCCAGCCCTTTGCCCTGCGGCTTGGTGGTAAAGAAGGGTTCGAACAGGTGCGCGCGGACATCCTCCGGGATGCCGGGACCGCTGTCAGTCACGGAGATCAGGACGCGCGCGCCCTCGCGCCCCGCTTCGACGACGAGCTGGCGCGAGACACTCCCCGCCATCTCCATCGCGTCGAGCGCGTTGCTGAACAGGTTGACGAGGACTTGCTGCAGCCGGTTGCTGTCGCACAGCGCGTACAGGTCGCGCGGATGGGTCGCCATGCGGAATCCTACACGTTCCTGCGCGATGCGGCGCTCGACGAGGAACAGCGCCGCGGTGACGGCATCCGCCACCGGCACGGCGCTCGGCCGCGTGTCGGACTTGCGCGCGAACTGGCGCAGCTGCCCGGTCAGTTGGCCCATCCGCTCGACCAGTTGCGAGATGGTCGCGAGGTTCGCGGAGGCATCGGCGTGGCGGCCGCGCTCGATCAGCACGCGGGCATTGTCCGCCATCGTGCGCAGCGCCGTCAGCGGCTGGTTCAGTTCATGCGTGATGCCGGCGGAGAGCTGCCCGAGCACGGCCATCTTGCCCGCCTGGACCAATTCGCTCTGTGCCTTGCGCAACTGCTCTTCGGCCTGGCGGCGCACGGCGTTCTCGTCGCGCAGCTCGCGCGTGATCTGCTCCAGGCTCGCGGTGCGGTCGGCCACCAGGTTTTCCAGCTGGTCGTACGCGCGCTGCAGATCCTCGCGCGCCCGCTGGCGCTGCCGGCCCAGGCGGTGGCGCTGGCGCGCATACAGCACGAGCATGACCGCCAGCG
>NZ_JBKYMO010000179.1:0-11037 GCF_047302915.1 Massilia sp. CT11-108
GCTTTGTGGTCCAAGCTGGTGTTCACCGGCAAGGCCACGATGCCGAAGGAAGCCGCCGACAGCGCCGCCGGATACCACCGGGGGCGGGCTGTTGAACTTAAGGAAACGGCATGAGCATCAAGCGCAAGATCTGGGCACTCCCCGTCATCTCGACCATCATCTTCGGCCTCGGCGTGGCGGTCTCCGCCAGCATCGCCAGCGGCGCCCTGGACTCGATCCGCACGACCGAAGCCGTGGATTACCCGGCGCTGGGCACGGCGAAGGCGTTGACGGCGGACCTGCAGGGCATCACCGACGGCTTGCGCGATGCCGTCTCCGAAGGCGACAAGGCCCGCATCGCCCAGATCGGCGACCAGGCCAACAAGGTCCGCGCCAAGCTGGCCGACGTGACGAAGATCCCAGGCATGGATGCCACCGGCAAGCGCCTCGCGAAGGAATTCGAGGATTACTATGCGCCGGCCGTCTCCGCCGCCAGGATCATGCTCGAACTCGAGCAGGGCGATCCACAGGCGACCGTGCAGCGCATGCAGGGCGCGCTGACGGTGCTCAATGCCGACGTCGCCAAGCTCAACGACCAGGCCCAGCAGAATTTCAAGGACGGCATCGCGCGCAGCAGCTCGAGCGTGCGCCGCGTGCTGTCCATCACCATCATCACGGCCTTGATCGTGATCGCCACGCTGATCGGCGTGTCGTGGTTCGTCATCCGCACGATCTGGCAGCAGCTGGGCGGCGAGCCGGAGTACGCGCGCGAGATCACGCGGCTCGTTGCGGCCGGCGACCTGTCGATGGACATCCGCCTCGACGCCGGCGACCAGCATAGCCTGCTCGCCGCGCTGCAGGAAATGCGCACGCGCCTGGCGACGATGGTGTCCGGCATCAAGACGTCGGCCGAGACCATCGCGTCGGCCAGCGCCGAAATCGCCAGCGGCAACGCCGACCTGGCCAGCCGCACGGAATCGCAGGCCGGCAGCCTGGAGCACACGACGCGCGCCGTCGAATCGCTGACCGATACGGTCCGCACGAACGCGGCCAACACGAACCAGGCGAACGCGCTCGTCGTGTCCGCCACCGACATCGCCACCCGCGGCGGTGAAGTGGTCGGCAACGTGGTGTCCACCATGGGCGCCATCAACGCGTCCGCGAAGCAGATCGTCGAGATCATTTCCGTGATCGACGGCATCGCCTTCCAGACGAATATCCTCGCGCTGAACGCCGCGGTGGAAGCGGCCCGTGCCGGCGAACAGGGCCGCGGCTTCGCCGTCGTCGCGGGCGAGGTGCGCAACCTGGCGCAGCGCTCGGCCGCCGCCGCCAAGGAAATCAAGCAATTGATCGGCGATTCCGTCGCCAAGGTCGACGCGGGCAGCGCGCTCGTCGACGAAGCGGGCGCCACGATGGAACAGATCGTCGCCTCCGTGCGCAAGGTGCACGACATCATGGCCGAGATCAGCGTCGCGGGCCAGCGCCAGGCCGAAGGCATCGAACAGATCGGCCGCGCGATCGACGACATGGACCAGATGACGCAGCAGAACTCGGCGCTCGTCGAGGAAGCGTCGGCCGCGGCGGAATCGCTCGCGGAGCAGACGGAGCAGTTGTCGGGTGCGCTGGCGCAGTTCAAGCTGGCGGCCGGGCACGCGCTGGGGGCGCCGGCGGGCCAGGCACGGCTGGCGCTGGCGCGCGGCTGAACGGCGGCGCGCAATTCGCAATGGACAGTGCACATCCTGTCTGGATTCGGCGTATGCTGTCATTACAAGCGCCGTACTGCATGCAGTGACCGACCTGGTCGCGCGGAATCAACGGCAACGCACGGAACCCGGCCGCCAGCGGCGGCCACTCGCCGGCACGACGCTCTCCATGAGACAACGGGGGAGATCATCATGCGTCACACCTTGAAAGCCGTCTTCGACCAACGCAGCGATGCCCAGCACGCCCTGGACGCATTGCTGGCATCGGGCTACCCACGCGCCGACATGGCGCTCTCGAACATGCGCACGACGGAACCGGACACCTCGCTCCGGCATACCGCCGCGCGGCTGCTCGGCACCTTGTACCACCGGCACGCGCAGCCAGGCGACACGCGCGATCGCCACATCGTCACGCTCACGACAGGCACCGATCCGGAAGCCGCGCGCGCCACCGGCATCATGGGGCAGTACCGCCCGGCCGGCGTCGAAGACATCCCTGACGAGGGCGATCCCGCCGCCTGGACCGGGACCGTCGCGTCGCGCCGCGACTACCCGCCGGGCACCGCGCCCGGCGCCCTGCAGCACCATCCGCACGAAGACAGCCATTATTTCGGCACCCAGGACGCCGACGCCCCGCCCGCCGGCAACACGTTCAAGGAGACGATGGGCAGCATCGCGCGGTGGGACAACCCGGACGAGGATGCCACGTGGGCCGCCCCTGCCGGCGCCAAGGCGCCGCAGTCCGACCAGGCCTGGGAAGACGTCGAGCCCGCGCTGAAGCGCGAGTGGGAATACCGGCACGCCGGCAGCGCGGCGTCCGCCTGGGACAAGGTCAAGCTGGCCATGCGCCATGGCTGGGAACGGATGCATCACTGACATCATGAATCCGGTCACATCGTTCCTGGTCGCCGTCAGCCTGGGCATCGGCATCGTCCTGACCTGGTGGGTCAATCCGCTGCCCGGGTTGCTGTTCGTCGCGCTGGCCGTGATCATCGCGTTCTCGCTGAAAATGGCGAACACGTGGCAAAAATTCGTCATCCTGAGGCTGGGGAAGCTCCATAGCGTCAAGGGCGCCGGCCTGTTCGCCATCGTGCCCGTCATCGACAACGTGATCGCCGTCATCGACGTGCGCATCCAGACGACGGCCTTCAACGCCGAGCAGGCGCTGACCAAGGATACGGTGCCGGTCAATGTCGATGCCATCATTTTCTGGCACGTGCACGATGCCGAGAAGGCCGCGCTGGCGATCACCAACTACCGCGAGGCGATCGACCGGGTCGCCCAGACGTCGCTGCGGGAAATGATCGGCATGTCGATGCTGGCGGCGCTGCTGTCCGAGCGCAAGGAGGCGGACGCGCAACTGAAGGAATCGATCGGCCGGAAGACGGCGCCGTGGGGCATTACCGTCGGTTCGGTGGAGATCCGCGACGTCGCCATTCCCGTCGTGCTGCAGGATGCGATGTCGCGCCAGGCCCAGGCGGAACGCGAGAAGCAGGCCCGCGTCATCCTCGGTTCCGCCGAAGCCGCCATCGCCGGGAAATTCGTGGAAGCGGCCGACATGTATGCCGGCCATCCGGCGGCCCTGCAACTGCGGGCGATGAACATCATCTATGAAACGACGAAGGAGCGCGGCGCCACCATCCTGATCCCCAGTTCGATGGTCGACAGCCTGAATCCGGGCACCGCGCCTCCCTAGCCAAACTTGCAAGCCCCCTCCCCTTGTCTTAGAATCGACCTCTGCGCTGGCCTTCGCCAGTTTCCCGACGATTCTTCACGGTGATCCTTGGAAACCGTACCACTTTGGGTGCTCATCCTCGCACTCGCCCTCCTGATCCTTTGCTCGGCCTTCTTCGCGATGGCGGAAACCGCCCTGATGGCGGCCAACAAATATCGCCTGCGCCATCTCGCGAAACGGGGCAACCGCGCCGCCATCACCACGCTGTGGCTGCTGGACCGCACGGACAAGCTGCTGTCGCTGGTCCTCATCGCCAATACGCTGATCAATGCGATGGCGACGGCGCTCGTCACCGCGATCGCGATCCTGTTCTTCGGCCACGAGGAAAGCGTGATCACGATCGCCACGGCCGTCGTCGCGTTCCTGCTGATCGTGTTCGCGGAGATTTCTCCGAAGATCATCGGCGCCACGTATCCGGAGCGCATCTCGCTCGGGTCCAGCTATGTGCTGCGTGCGCTGATGAAGGTCGCGAAGCCGGCGATCTGGTTCGTCAACCTGTTCGTCAACGGCCTGCTGCGCGTGCTGCGCATCCGCGGCGTGGGCGTGGGCCATGCGGATGCCCAGCAGAGACTGTCGCCGGAGGAATTGCGCTCCGTCGTGCTGGAAGCGGGCAGCTACATCCCGCAAAAGCACAAGAGCATCCTGCTGAACCTGTTCGAACTGGAAAAGATCTCGGTCGAAGACATCATGACGCCGCGCAGCCAGATCGAAGCGCTGAACCTCGCGCTGCCGGTCGACGACCTCAAGGCCGAGCTGACCACCTGCTACCACAACAAGCTGCCCGTGTACGAGGGCGAGATCAACCGCATCGTCGGCATCTTGCACGTGCGCAAGGCCGTCGCGCTGCTGAACGAGGAAGACGACCTCACGATCGAGCACTTCCGCGAACTGTTGACGGAGCCCTACTTCATTCCGCAGGACACGGGCGTCTTCACGCAGCTCCAGTATTTCCAGGAAAACAAGGAGCGCCTGGGCATCATCGTGGACGAATATGGCGAGGTCCAGGGCCTGGTGACCCTGGAAGACATCATCGAGGAAATGATCGGCGACTTCACGACCTCGACGCCGGGCGCCGCCCGCAGCGATGCGATGGCGTGGAATGCCCAGGGCGAAGTCCTGCTGGAAGGCACGACGCCGCTGCGCGACATCAACAAGAAGCTCGGTCTCGACCTGCCCCTCGACGGGCCGAAGACCGTCAACGGCCTGCTGCTTGAACAGCTGCAGGAGATCCCGGAATTCCCCATCGCCCTCAGGATCGGCAACTGCGTGATCGAAGTCGTGCAGGTGCAGAACCAGGCCATCAAGGTCGTGAAACTGTTGCGGCCGGTCGCGGTCAAACGCTGGCTGGCAGCCTGATCGGGCCTCGCCGGCCGAGCGCCGCCGGCCACGAACCGACGGTAAGCCCTTGTTCTTGCACGAGGAATAACGATGTTGTTCACACGACATTGCGAGCCGGTTACATGCCATTTCATCCACGTGGTATGCACGCATCTTTCCCTACGACAAAGTCTTGACCGATTTGATGCCTACGGGCATCATCGAGACGATCCGCCGGGGCCGTCCATCCTGCCCGGCTTCCTGTCGTCCTTCCAAACCTGACCATATGGCAGCAGTCCTTCCCAACACCACCCCTGGCACGGCGTTGCCCGGGCTGGCGCGTGCACTGGTGCAGGCCGGACGGCTGACCTTGCCTCAAGCGGACACCTTGCAAAAGAAGGCGTCCGCCGACAAGGCCGGTTTCATCGACACCTTGCTCGGCAGCAGCTCCATCGATGCGAAATCCCTGGCGGCGTTCTGCGCCGAGACTTTCGGCTATCCCCTGCTCGACCTGGGCACCTTCAGCCCCGACGCCCTGCCCGTCAACGCGATCGACCCGAAACTGATGCAGGCCCAGCGCGTCGTCGCGCTGGCACGCAGGGGCAACAAATTGTCGGTGGCGTTGTCGGACCCGACGAATACGCAGGCCCTCGACCAGATCAAGTTCCAGAGCGAATCGACCGTCGAACCGGTGATCGTCGCGCACGACACCCTGCTGGCGCTGCTGGCGAACATCGCCAAGAGCGCCGAACAGGACTTGAGCGAGCTGGCCGGCGAGCAAGGCGACATCGAATTCGCCGACGAAGAACCGCAGACGCAGGCGGCGGAAGCGGCGGCCGCCGCGGCGGCGGAAGTCGAGGACGCGCCCATCGTGCGCTTCCTCAACAAGGTGCTGATGGATGCGATCACGCTCGGCGCGTCGGACATCCACTTCGAGCCCTACGAAAAGCAGTACCGCATCCGCCTGCGCGTGGACGGCGTGCTGCGCGACCATCTTGCCCCGCCGCTGTCGATCCGCGAGAAGCTCGTCTCGCGCATCAAGGTGCTGGCCAAGCTCGACATCTCGGAAAAGCGCGTGCCGCAGGACGGCCGCATGCGCCTCGTGCTGTCGCCCACGAAGACGATCGATTTCCGCGTCAGCACCTTGCCCACGCTGTTCGGCGAAAAAACGGTCATGCGTATCCTCGACGCGACGCAGGCCCAGATGGGCATCGACGCGCTCGGCTACGACCCCGACCAGAAAGCGTTGCTGATCGACGCCATCACGCGCCCGTACGGCATGGTGCTCGTAACGGGCCCGACGGGTTCGGGTAAAACCGTGTCGCTGTACAGCTGCCTGAACCTGTTGAACAAGCCGGGGATCAATATCTCCACGGCGGAAGACCCGGCCGAGATCAACCTGCCCGGCGTGAACCAGGTCAACGTCAACGAAAGGGCGGGCCTCACCTTCCCCGTCGCGCTGAAAGCCTTCCTGCGCCAGGACCCGGACATCATCATGGTCGGCGAGATCCGCGACCTGGAAACGGCGGACATCGCCATCAAGGCGGCGCAGACGGGCCACATGGTGTTTTCCACGCTGCACACGAACGATGCGCCGTCGACCTTGACGCGCCTGATGAACATGGGCGTGGCGCCGTTCAACATCGCCTCGTCCGTCATCCTGATCACCGCGCAACGCCTCGCGCGCCGCCTGTGCACGTGCAAGCAGCCGCTCGACATCGGCCGCGACACGCTGAAGGCCGCGGGCTTCCGCGACACCGACTTCGACGGCGACTGGAAACCCTACGGCCCCGTCGGCTGCGAACGCTGCCTGGGCTCCGGCTACAAGGGCCGCGTGGGCGTCTACCAGATCATGCCGATCACGCCCGCGATCGAGGCGCTGATCCTCGCGCACGGCAACGCGATGCAGATCGCCGCCCAGGCCGAGGCCGAGGGCGTGAACTCGCTGCGCCGCTCCGGCCTGCTGAAAGTGAAACAAGGCCTCACCAGCCTCGAAGAAGTGCTCGGCTGCACGAACGAATAAGGATCCACCATGGCAACGACATCCGCCCCGGCACGCCGCGCGCCCAGCGCGCAGATCAAGGAACACATCTTCGCCTGGGAAGGCAAGGACAAGACCGGCAAGACCGTGCGCGGCGAAATGCGCGCCGGCGGCGCGACCATCGTGAACGTGACCCTGCGCCGCCAGGGCATCATGGTCACCAAGGTCAAGAAAAAGGTGTACCGCAGCGGCAAGAAGATCCAGGACAAGGACCTCACGCTGTTCACGCGCCAGCTGGCCACGATGATGAAGGCCGGCGTGCCGCTGCTGCAATCGTTCGACATCGTCGGCAAGGGCCATTCGAACCCGTCGATGTCCAAGCTGATCATGGACCTGCGCGCCGACATCGAGACGGGCACCAGCCTGAACAACGCGTTCCGCAAATATCCGCTGTACTTCGACCCGCTGTTCTGCAACCTCGTCGGCGCCGGCGAGCAGGCCGGTATCCTCGAAGACCTGCTGACGCGTCTGGCGATCTACAAGGAAAAGACGCTCGCGCTGAAGAGCAAGATCAAGGGTGCGCTGATGTACCCCTGCGCGATCATCGCCATCGCCTTCATCGTCACGGCCGTGATCATGATCTGGGTGGTGCCCGCGTTCAAATCCGTGTTCTCCAGCTTCGGTGCGAACCTGCCGGCGCCGACCCTGATCGTGATGGGCATCTCGGATTTCGTCGTGAAATGGTGGTACATCATCTTTGGCTCGATCTTCGGCGCGCTGTACTTCTTCTTCCAGTCCTGGCGCAGGTCGCTGAAAATGCAGCAGTTCATGGACCGCGTGCTGCTGCGCCTCCCCGTGTTCGGCGAAGTGATCCGGAAGGCGACGATTGCCCGCTGGACCCGCACGCTGGCGACGATGTTCGCGGCCGGCGTGCCGCTCGTGGAAGCGCTGGACTCCGTCGGCGGCGCATCCGGCAACAACGTCTACCTGGAAGCCACGAAAAAGATCCAGACGGAAGTCAGCACGGGCACGAGCCTGACGGCCGCGATGCAGAACGCCAATGTCTTCCCCAACATGGTCACGCAAATGGTCGCCATCGGCGAGGAATCCGGCGCGCTGGACGGCATGCTGGGCAAGGTGGCCGACTTCTACGAGGAAGAAGTGGACGAGGCCGTCAAGACGCTGTCGTCGCTGATGGAGCCGATGATCATGGTCGTGCTGGGGGTGCTGATCGGCGGTCTCGTGATTGCCATGTATCTGCCGATCTTCAAGCTGGGGTCGGTGGTCTGATCGCGGTGCCGACCAGCGTCGTACGCCGCAACCGGACTCGCGTATGCGGCGTCCGGATGCCGGCCACGATGCCCCAGATGGCGGCCCAGCGCAACGCGCGGTCGGTGGACGGCCCGAGCGGCCGCGCCGCCGCCGCACGCTGCAGCGCGAGCGACATGCGTTTCATCGCATAGAGTTTTCGATCGGATACCGGGAGTGCCATGTTTGCAGGTTAGCAAGCGCAACGATGGCTGACCGTGATCTGCCTAACGCACCATGCGTGAGCGCGGATGTGTGCGCCACCGCACGGTCCAGCTCAGCCATGACTGGTATTTTAGTTGACGATTCTTCAACACTCACCGGTATCTCATGGCCTCTTGCCCCGAATGTGGTTCTTCCTACGTACGCCGGATCCCGCGTACGCCCCTCATGCGTATCCTGTGGAGCAGCCAGCACATCCTGTGCAGCGATTGCGGCGAACGCTCCGTCGTCTTCCCGAAGCTCACGACACTGGCCGCAAAGCACCGCGCATCGAGCCGGACCGCGCGCTTCATCCTGAACCGCCTGCAAAGCCAGCAGTCCCACTGAATTGCCCGACCGCGAAGTCGATGAACAGCCGCGTCCGCAGCGGCTGAAACTGCCGCGACGGATACAGCAGCGTTAAATCCTGCGGCCGCGCGGCCCACCCGTCCAGCACCCGCACCAGTTCTCCACTGTCCAGCAGATCCCGGACGAGCCAGTCCGGACACACGCCGATCCCGCCGCCCAGCACCAGCGCCTCCCGTATCGCCAGCGCATTGTTCACCCGGAAGCGGCTCGATGTCGGCACCCGTGCCCGCTCTTCGCCTCGGAACAATTCCACCGTGTTGCCCGGCGTCCAGGCGAAGCGGACGACGTCGTGCGCCGGCAAGTCGTCCGGCACCGACGGCACGCCCCGCCGCGCGAGATACATGGGTGCCGCCACCAGGAAGCGCGGCACGGTCGCCAGGTGCCGGCCGATGGCGTCCGGCGGCAGCGTGCCGCCCAGCCGGAACGCGACGTCGACGCCTTCCTCGACGAGGTCGACGAAGCGATCGTTGAGAATCAGTTCGACGTCGATGGCGGGGTGGTCGGCCAGGAAGCGCTGGACCATCGCATTGATGCGGAACTGGCCCAGCGCGACCGGCGCATTGATGCGCAAGAGTCCCGCCGCCTGCCCCGTCATGCCCTGCACGTCACCCACGGCCGCGTCGAATTGCTCGACGATGCGCTTGGCGTCGGCGTAGAAGCGCTGGCCCTGCTCCGTCGGCGACAGCCCGCGCGTGCTGCGTTCGACCAGGCGTACGCGCAGCTGCCGTTCCAGCTGGGCCAGCCACTTGCTGACGGTGGGCTGCGTGGTGCCGAATTCCCGGGCCGCCGCGGACAGGCTGCCCAGTTCGAGGGTGCGTACGAAGACGCGCAGCGCGTGGAGCGTATCCATCTATTCTAAATTGGAATGAGTGACCTGCGATCCTACCATCTTCATCGCCACTCCAGAATGACCTAACGTGGAGCCCTCAACCAAGGAGCCCACCATGTCCAAACCGATTGCCGCATTCACCCTCTCCCTGCTGCTCGCCGCACCCGACGCGCCGGCGGGCGAGCAGTGGGCCACCTCCTGGTACGCGGCCCCGCAACCCGCCTGGGACGCCAGTTTCACGCTGCCGATGAACGTCCCCACCAGGCTCGACAACGCGACGTTGCGCGAGACCGTCCGCCTGAGCGCGGGCGGGCAGCGCATCCGGCTGGTGTTCTCGAACCGCTACGGCCATGAACCTGTCAGGCTCGGCGCCGTGCGCGTCGGCCCCGCCGACGACCCGCACGCGGTCCGGGCGCTGACGTTTTCCGGGCAATCGGGCGCATCCATCCTGCCGGGCGCCACGGTGACGAGCGATCCGCTCGCCCTCCCCGTGCGGCCGCTGTCCCGGCTGGCCGTGACGACGCGGCTGCCCGCGCCGACGAACGTCGCCAGTTTCCATTGGGGCGCGCAGCAGACCGTGCAGATCGACAGCGCTGATGTCGGCGGCCGTTTGTTCCTGAGCGCCGTCCTGGTCGAGACCGCACAACCCGCGCGCACCATCGTCGCGCTCGGCGATTCGATCACGGACGGCAACGGCTCGACGCCGGACGCGGACCGCCGCTGGCCGGACATCCTGGCCGAACGACTGGCGCCGCACGGCGTCGCCGTCGCCAATGCCGGCATCTCGGGCGGACGGCTGGCGCGCGACGGCATGGGCACGAGCGCCCTCGCCCGCCTCGAGCAGGATGTATTGAGCCAGCCCGGCGTGTCGGATGTCATCGTACTGCTCGGCATTAACGACATCGGCTGGCCCGGCAGTCCGTTCGCGCCGGGCGAGCGTCCCGCCACGCTGGAGGAACTCACGGCCGCGTACCGGCAACTGGTCGCTGCAAGTCACGTCCGTGGCGTACGCGTGACGGCGGCGACATTGCCGCCGTTCGAAGGCGCCCTCGCCGGCACGCCGTACGCCGGCCACTACAGTCCCGCCAAGGAACGCCTGCGCCGGCAGTTGAACGACTGGATCCGCACGGCCGGCGCGTTCGATGCCGTCGTCGACTTCGACGCCGTCCTGCGCGACCCTGCCCGGCCGCGCCGCCTGCGGGCCGGTTTCGATTCGGGCGATCACCTGCATCCGGGGGATGCGGGCTACCGCGCCATGGCCGAGGCGATCGACATCGCTCGGCTGGTACACTGAGCGCATGCCCAAGTCCAGGAAGAGCGCCGATTTCAGGATCGTCCGTGCCGCAGTGCCGGGGGTGCAGGCCGTGGAAGCGCGCAGCGACCACGTCTTCGCACGCCACAGCCATGACCAGTACGGCGTCGGCCTCATGCTGGCCGGCGGCCAGACGTCGAGCAGCGGGCGCGGCCAGGTGGAGGCGCTGGCCGGCGACATCATCACGGTGAATCCGGGCGAAGTGCACGACGGCGCCCCGCTCGGCGGCGCGCCCCGCGCGTGGCGCATGCTGTACCTGCCGCCGCATCTCGCCGATACCGTCGCGGCCGACCTGAGCGAAGG
>NZ_JBKYMO010000180.1:0-10965 GCF_047302915.1 Massilia sp. CT11-108
GGGGTTTTTTTTAAAAATAAAATTAACATCCCCGGGGGCCCCCCGCGGTTTTTTTTTAATTAAAAAATTTGGGGCCCGCACCCCGGGTGGTCAGCGCATCCGGCGCATCGACGAGATGCGGTTGTTCATGCGGTCGAGCACGTCGTAGCGGCCCGGCCCCAGCACGACGCATTCGCCACGGAAGTCGGCGTGTTCGCAGAATTCCCAGCGGCCTTCGCGGATGATGAGCGAGGTGGCGCGGTCGTTGAAGCCGACGTCGCTCAGCGCGCGCACGTCCTGCGACAGTTCCACTTGCTGGCCTTCGAAGCGCTGGCCGGCGAACATCACGACGTCGGGACCGCCCCGGTCGCCGCGCCAGCCGCCACGGTCGCCACGGTCGCCGCGGTCGCCGCGGTCGTCACCGCGCGAGCCGCCACGGTCGTCGTCACGGTCGTGATCGCGCCAGCGGCCACGGCCGCCGCGGTCGAGCTGGCGTGCGGACGAGATGGCGTCATTGAAACCCGGAAGCTCGCGGTATTCGCCCGGCCCGAATTCCTGGCAGCGGCCGCCGAAGTTGGCGTGCTCGCACAGCAGCCACGTGCCCGAGCGGATGACGGCGCTCGACGCGCGGTCGTTGAAATTGACATCGCCCAGGCTGGCGGCGTCGCGGTCGATGGTCACGCGTTGGCCGCGGAAATTGCTGTCCGAGAACAGCGTCAGTTCTCCGGCAAAGGCGGCGTGGGTGAAGGTGGCCAGCACGGCGGCGGCGGCAAGCAGGCGTTTCATGATTTCTCCATGGGTGTGCGCCATCCGTCGGCGCCTGTGCTGTTAACGCGGGCGCCGTACGGACGGCTGACAGTTTCCTTGTAACAAAATTTTACGCGATCGGCGGCACGTGGATGGCGTCGATGTGTTCGGCCCGCAGCAGGTCGACGATGTGCCGGCCCAGGTCTTCCAGCGCGGTATCGTTCGACAGGTTGTGCAGGCGCTGCTCCAGGCCGCGCTGTTCGCGGATCGACACCGCCCAGCCGATCGGCCGCCCGTCATAGCCCGCGTCGGCCTTGCACAGGCTGGCGCAGGCGATCGTCAGCCGCAGCTCGTCCGTCGGCGCATAGTCGAAGCACCAGCCCCAGTCTTCCGCGCTCGGATAGCCGGTGACGACGCCCTGGCGGTTCAGCGCCTGCGCCAGCCACAGGGCCAGTTCGAAGCCGTAGACGCCCGGGTTGGCCTGGCAGTCTTCCGGCAAGGTCGGCAGGAATCGGGCGGATGAAAATTCGATACACCAGGCCATCGAGACCTCCTCACGCGGCCGCTTGTTCCTCCAGCACGGGGCAGCCGAACCCCGGCCGCGCCAGTTCGCGCGTCAGATCCGCACGCAGGGCGGACAGGCCGGCGATGCGCGCATCGATGTCTTCGAGCTTGCGCATCAACGCGTCGCGCAGCAGGGGCGCGGCGGCGGCCGGATCGTCCAGCAGCGGCAGGCCGGTCTCGATCTCGGTCAACGTAAAACCGAGCGCCTGGGCGGCGCGCAGGTAGCACAGCCATTGCACGGCTTCGGGCGGATAGTCGCGGTAGCCGTTGGCGAGACGGCGCGACAGCAGCAGCCCGCGTTTCTCGTAGAAGCGCAGGGTGTCCCGGGTAAGGCCGGTGGCGGCAGCGAGTTCTCCGATCTGCATGGAAGTCGATGCAATAAATGGCTTGACCTTGGAGTGTACTCCAGGGGCGATGATGCCGGAACCTTCATCCCGGGAGATTTCCATGCAACTCAGCCGATCCGCTTTTCTCACCGTCGTGCGCGCCAGCGCCGTGTACGACCTGCTGCTCACGGCGCCGTTCGCCACGCCTTGGACGTTCGCCCTCGCGCACACGCAGCTGTCAACTCTCAACCGCAGCCTGGGCGGCGACGCGCTGCCGGACTTCGGCCCGTTCCACGTGCTGTTCGCCTGCCTGATGGGCAGCATCGTGCTCGTGTGGTCCGTGCTGCGCCTGCGCGCCGCCAGCGTCACCCTGGGCCGCTACGATGGCGTGGGCCGATTCCTGTTCTCGACGTGGATGGCGTGGGCGTTGGCGGCCAGCGGTGCGCCCTTGCTGTGGCTGTTCCTCGTGCCGGAATTCTGCTGGGGCGTCGCGCAATGGCTGCCGGTTGCTCAGGGAGACGGCAGCAGCGCCGCCCGCGCGCCTTTTACTAGCGCCGCACCCATGCGTTCCAGCCGCGGCGGCTGAATGCGCCAGGCGTGCCAGTACAGCGCCACGTCGACGAACAGATCCGGCGTCAGGTCGACGAGGGCGCCGCTGGCGAGCATGTCCGCACATTGTTCCAGCGGCAGCAGGCCATAGCCCAGGCCGAGCCGGATCGCCTGCACGTACGGATCGCTGGACGGCACGTAATGAAACGGGTACGCGCCTTCCGGCAGGCCGAAGTGCTGCAGCAGGAACGCGGTCTGCAGGCGGTCGTTGCGGTCGAAGACCATCACCGGCGCCCGCCGCGCGGCCTCTCGCGTGATCCCGCCGGGGAACCAGCGCGCGGCGAAGGCGGGCGCCGCCACCATCCGGTAGCGCATCACGCCGAGCGGACTCACCGTGCAGCCGCGCATCGGCTCCGTTTCGCCGGACACGCAGGCGAGCGCGAGCCCCTGTTCCAGCAGCGCGAACGTGTGTCCCTGGTCGCCCGTGACGAATTCGACGAGCAGCCCTTCCTCGATCAGCACCGGCGCCAGCACGGGCAGCAGCCACGTCGCCAGCGTGTCGTTGTTGACGGCCAGCGCCACGCGCACCGGACCCGGATCGGCCTGCTGCTCGGCGAAGAATTCGTCTTCGAGCAACGCGCGGCGACGCAGGAATTGCAGCAACCGCATGCCGGGCGCCGTCGGCCGGCAGGGACGGGCGCGCACGAGCAACGGCGTGCCCAGGTCGTGTTCCAGCGCGGCGATGCGCTGGGAGATGGCGGACGGCGTCACGTTGAGGAGCGCCGCTGCCTGCTCCAGGCTGCCGCTGTCGACGGCGGCGACGAACGCCTCGCTGCGGCGCGGATCGATGGTCATTGGATTAGCCCAGCTTAATGAACTTTAGAAGTCATTAATATAATTGATGTAGCCGCGCGTACAAGGCATGCTGCTCCGCAATAACAACAGGAGGTAGCATGTTTTCACAACCGATTTTCTGGCAAGGCCTCGGGATGGGCGCGAGCCTGATCATGCCGATCGGCCCCCAGAACGCGCATGTGATCCGCACGGGCGTCGCCGGCCGCCACGTCGTGCTGACGGTGCTCACGTGCGTGCTGATCGACGTCACCCTCATCGCGCTGGGCATGTCCGGCTTCGGCGCGCTGATCGAGCATTCCCCGGCGCTGCTGCTGGCGGCCCGGTGGGGCGGCGCCGCGTTCCTGCTGTGGTACGGACTGCGGTGCCTGAAAAGCTGCTGGCAGGGCGCGGCGGCCCCGCATGCGGGTGAAGGGCAGGCGGCGGCGACGGCTTCGCGCGCGCTGGGCATCGTACTGGCGATGTCGCTGCTGAATCCGCACGTGTACCTGGATACCGTCGTGCTGCTGGGCGCCGTCGGCAGCAGCCTCGCGGCGAATCACCGCGTGTCGTTCGCGGCCGGCGCGATGACGGCATCGCTACTGTGGTTTTCCGCGCTGGGCCTGGGCGCGCGCCGCTGCGCGTTCGTGCTGGCGCGGCCCGCCGTCTGGCGCAGCATCGAAGGGGTTACGGGGACGACGATGCTCGTGCTGGCCGCCTTGCTGCTGCTCGAGAACTAGGCCGCGAGCGCCTTGCCGTGCTCGACCGACATCTGCGCCGGCAGTGCGACACCGTTCTTCACCGCGGTCAGTTCGGCGAGGATGGAGACGGCGATCTCGTACGGCGTCTTGCTGCCGATGTACAGGCCGATGGGACCGTGCAGCTTCGCGATCTGGTCCTCGGTGAGGTCGAATTCGCGCAGGCGCTCGCGCCGCCGCGCATTGTTGGCGCGCGAGCCGATGGCGCCGACGTAGAAGGCGTCCGTCCTGAGCGCCTCCATCAGCGCGAGGTCGTCCAGTTTCGGGTCGTGGGTGAGGGCGATGACGGCGCTGCGGCTGTCCAGCTTCATCTCCAGCACGAGGTCGTCCGGCATCGCGTGCACGACGTCCACGCCCGGCAGGCTCCAGCTGGCGCGGTATTCTTCCCGCGGGTCGCACACGGTCACCTGGTATTCCAGGCCGACGGCGATCTGCGCCAGAAATTGCGACAGCTGGCCGGCGCCGATGATCAGCATGCGCAGGCGCGGACCGTGGATCGTGACGAGCGCCTGGCCGTCCATGCGCAGCTGCTCGTCGACCTTGCCCTGCGCCAGTTCGACCGCGCCCGTCGTCAGGTCCAGCGTGCGCCGGGTCAGCATGCGGCGCTGGGCCAGCGCGAGCAGTTCGTCCATGCGGCTGTGCGCCCCGAGCGGTTCGACGACCAGCTGGATCGTGCCGCCGCAGGGCAGGCCGAAGCGGTGCGCTTCGTCGGCCGAGATGCCGTACGTGATGACTTCGGGCGCGGTACGTACGATGCCCATTTCGCGCACGGCGGCGATCAAATCATCCTCGATGCAGCCGCCCGACACCGAGCCGACGACGACGCCGTCGGCGCGGATCGCCATCGTGGCGCCTTCCGGCCGCGGGCTCGATCCCCACGTCCGGACGACGGTCACGTACTCGCAGCGCCAGCCGGCGCGCAGCCACTGGTCGCAGGCGTGCAGCACTTCGAGGTCGATACTGTCCATTGCCTTCCTTTGTTGCCAATCGGTAATTCTTGAGCCCACAGGGCAGCATGCATCCTAACGCAAAAACACGATCCGCGACGGGTTGCGGCACCCGGCAAGAGTGCAGGGGAAAAAATGGTATAAATCGTTTTCGCGCCGGCGGCGCTATACTCGTCGGACCGCGACCCGTGTTGGAGACCATCATGAAGCCAGACCTGCTGTCCCTGCTGCGCATCGATCTTCCCATCATCCAGGCCCCGATGGCCGGCGTCTCGACGGCGGCGCTGGCGGCGGCCGGTCGTTCAACGTCAACGTGTTCTGCCACCGTCCCGCGCAGGCCGACGCCGCGCGCGAAGCGGCGTGGCTCGACTACCTGTCTCCGCATTTCGCCGCCAGCGGCGCGCAGCCGCCGGCGTCCTTACGCGAAATCTACCAAAGCTTCCTCGACGACGATCCGATGCTGGACGTGCTGCTGGAGACGCGTCCCGCCGTCGTCAGTTTCCACTTCGGCCTGCCGGACGCGCGCCGCATCCAGGCGCTGAAGGACGCGGGCATCGTGCTGCTGGCCAGCGCGACGTCGGTCGATGAAGCGCGCCAGGTGGAGGCGGCCGGCATCGACGCCGTCGTCGCCCAGGGCTACGAGGCGGGCGGCCACCGCGGGCTGTTCGATCCGGAGCGGGGCGATCCCGCCATCGGCACGTTCGCGCTCACGCAAGGGGTGGCGCACGCCGTCCGCATTCCGGTGATCGCGGCCGGCGGCATCATGGACGGGAACGGCATCGCCGCCGCGCTGCGTCTCGGCGCCAGTGCCGCCCAGATGGGCACCGCGTTCATCCTGTGCCCGGAGTCGTCCGCGACATCGCACCACCGCGCGCTGATGCAGGCCGGGGAGGGTGTGATCACGGCCGTGACGGACGTCGTCTCCGGCCGGCCCGCGCGCGGGCTCGTGAACCGGCTGTTCAGCGAGATCGGCGCGCCCGGCCACCCGCCGCTGCCGGATTATCCGATCGCCTACGATGCCGTGAAGGCGCTGAACGCGGCGGCCACGAATGCGGGCAACAACGATTTCACGGTCAACTGGGCAGGGCAGGGGTTTGCGCTCGCACGGGCACTGCCGGCGGGAGAATTGGTGCGCCTGCTCGGCGAGGAACTGGCTCAGGCGTCCGCGTAAGCCGTCTCGATGGCTTCCTTGCGCGGCCTGGACGCGATGTGCACGACCAGCACCGCGTCGAGCGGCAGGGCAGGGTGCGCGGCGCGGTGCTTCGTGAACCAGAACACCTCGTCCACGTCCTCGTCGCCGGCATCGTGCGCGGTCGCGAGCACGTGCTGGTCCTCGGGCGCGTCCTCGTAGTCGACGGCTTCCAGCGCCGCGTCGTCCACGGCTTCGATCCAGGCCTCGGCATCCTTGCCCCAGGCCTGCACATAGCGCGCGCCGGAAGCGACGAGCCAGCGCGCGACGTCCCACAGCCACATTTCCGCGACCTCGTCCTCGGCCAGCACGATGGCGAGGAAGGGCGGGCGCGCGCCCAGGTCGGGCAGGTCGGCGTCGGGCGGCAGGTGCAGATATGTAAGAGTCTTTCGTTGCATGGCGCTAGCTTACCATCCTGCGTTACTATCTTGCTCGCGCCGGGACGTTCCGGCCCGATCCGTGGAGTCCCATGAAAATCCTTGCTTCCCTCGCGCTCGCCGCCGCTTCAGTCACGTCCGCCCACGCCGCCATTCCCGTGTACGGTTTCTTCGTCAAGAATACCTATCCGCACGACCAGCAAGCCTTCACGCAGGGCCTGTTCTTCAGGGACGGCCAGCTGTACGAATCCACGGGCCAGAAGGGACACTCGTCGCTGCGCAAGGTCGACCTGAAAACCGGCAAGGTGCTGCAGAAGAAGGACCTGGCGGATGAATACTTCGGCGAAGGCTCCACGGCCGTCGGCGACACCATCGTCGGCCTGACGTGGCAGTCGAACGTGGGCTTCCTGTTCGACGCGAAGACGTTCGCGCTGAAGGGCCGCTTCAACTACAAGGGCGAGGGCTGGGGCCTGGCCAGCGACGCGAAGCACGTCTACATGAGCGACGGCACCAGCGAGATCCGCATCCTCGACCCGAAGACGCTGGACGAGCAGCGCCGCATCCGCGTGACGGCCGAGGGCAAGCCGATCACCCAGCTCAACGAACTCGAAATCGTCGACGGCCAGATCTTCGCCAACGTGTGGGGGACCGATGTCATCGCCCGCATCGATCCGGAGACCGGCAACGTCGTCGGCTGGATCGACTGCACGGGCCTGCTGCCGCCGGACCAGCGCGGGACGACGAATCCGGACGCGGTCCTGAACGGCATCGCGTACGAGCCGAAGCAGCACCGCCTGTATGTGACGGGCAAGCTGTGGCCGAAGCTGTTCGAGATCGAGCTGGTGCCGATCAAACGTCCCTGACCGTCACGTCACCGCGATCACGACCTTGCCGAAGTGCGAGCCGGATTCCATGTGCCGGTACGCCTCGCGCGCCTGGTCGAACGTGAACACGCGGTCGACGACGGGCTGCAGCCCGGTCGCCTCGGCGAAGCGCACGACCTTTTCCAGCATCGCGCGGCTGCCGACGTAGACGCCCACGAGCCGCTTGGCGGTCGCCAGCAGGGTGGCCGGATTGACTTCGCCGCCGAAGCCGCTGACGCCGCCGATGATGGCGATGCTGCCGCCCATCGCGGTGGACGCGATCGAGCGGTTCACGGTGCCCTGGCCGCCCACTTCCAGCACCACCTGTGCGCCCGCGCCGTCCGTCGCGCACAGCACCTCTTCCTGCCATTCCGGCGTCGTGCGGTAGTTGATGACGTGGCGCGCGCCGAGCTCCTTCGCCCGCTGCAGCTTGGTGTCGCTGGACGACGTGATGATCGCGTTCAGCCCGGCCGCCCGGGCCAGCTGCAGGCCGAGGATGCTGACGCCGCCTGTCCCCAGCAGCAGTACGGTGTCGCCCGGGCGGACCGCGTTGCTGGATTCGAAGATGGCATTCCACGCCGTCACGCCCGCGCAGGGCAGGGTGGCCGCGTCGACGAAGCTCATCCCGTCCGGGATTTTCACCAGCGCGTCCTCGTCCAGCACCACTTCCTCCGCGAGCATGCCGTCGATGTCGCCGCCGAGCGCGTGACGGACTTTCTCGGGGCTCGTCAGGCCGTCATGCCAGTGTGGGAAGAACGACGCGGTGACGCGGTCGCCGGGCTGCACGCGCGTGACGCCGGGACCGGTGGCGACGACTTCGCCGGCGCCGTCCGAGCAGGGGATGATGGGGTCGTCGACGGTGACGAGGTAGTTGCCGCTGGCGACCATCAGGTCGCGGTAGTTCAGCGAGACGGCGTGCACGCGGATGCGCACTTCGCCATTGCCCAGTTCACGGTGAGGAAAATCCACGCATTGCAGCCCGTCGATGCCATCGCCGGGTAAGATCTGGTAAGCCCGCATCGCTGTCCTCCATCGGTTGGTCGGCCGCCCCCACTGGGCGGGACGATATTGTCGCCGCAAGATTGACGTGCGTGGCGCACGCTTATTTGGCGCTTATCTGGCCGCCGCCTTGCCCCGCTGGCTCGGGATGAACTCTTCCAGCACCGCCTGTTTCATCAGCGCCGGCGGCAGGATGCCCTGGGCGATGATGAAGTCATTGAAGGCCTTCAGGCTGAAGCGGTCGCCCAGCGCGATCTCGGCCTGCGTCTTCAGCGCGCGCAGTTTCACGTAGCCGTAGTAGTACGCGGTGGCCTGGCCCGGCATGCGGTACGAATAGCGGTCGACTTCCGACTGCGCGAACGGTTCGGACAGCACGACTTCGCGCATCAGGAACTGCTTCGCCTGTTCCGGCGTCATGCGGCCCAGGTTGATCTGCGGGTCGAGCAGGGCGCGCGCCATGCGCAGCAAACGGGCCTGCAGCGAGACGAGCTGGCCTTCCGGCGGCATGTACGGCAGGATCATCGCTTCCGAATACAGGCCCCAGCCTTCGACGTTCGTACTGTTGAAGGCGAAGCGGGCGCGCGCCACCGACATCCCTTGCTCCACCATCGACGCGAACTGCAGCTCGTGGCCCGGGCGCGCTTCGTGTGCCGTCAGCGTCCAGGCCATCGCGGTAAAGTCGAAGTCGTTCATCTTCTCCTTCGACTTCGCGTTCGGGTTCGCCAGCGGGATCACGAACTCGCCATACTCTCCCGTGTTGCCGATCATGCGCGGTGGGCTCATGAACGGCGCCGGCGAGCGGGCCGCCTCGGCGGGCGTCGCGGTGCGGATGTTCGCCTCGCGCGACGGCAGGGTCACGAGATCGTGGGCGCGCACCATGCCTTCGATATCTTTTAAACGCTCGCGGTAGTACGGCATCAGCTGGTCGGGGGCGATCGAGGATTTTTTGAGCTCGCGGATCACGTCACGGTAGTCGGACGACGGCAGCTGGTTGCGCGCGGCGATGATGCCCGCCACGACCTGCATCTCGTCGCGCACTTCCTGGAAGTCGAAGCCGGCGCGCTCGATCATCTGCTCCGGCGCGATGTCGACGCCGACGTTGGCGAGGCGGTTCACGTAGATCGCTTCCGGCAGGCGCACTTCCTTGCGCGTGCGCGGCATCAGGCGATTGCGCACCCAGTCGTCGTAGTCCTTCACCTGGGCCTTCAGCGCCGCGAAGTCGCTTTCCCAGCCGGTGATGTTCGCTTTCTTGAACAACTCCTCGATGCCGTCCATGTAGGTCGCGTTGTTGTTCAGGCCTTCCTCGACCTCGCCCACGTACGGGCCGATCAGCGTCTTGCTGGCAAGGCGTTCCTCGCCGCGGGCGCGCGCCAGCGTGGCGATCGGCGCGTAGCCGGCTTCCTTGCCGGCGTAGCGCTTCAGGCGTACCAGCGCGAGCTTCTGGCGTTCCGGCTTGTTGCGCGGGTCGAGCAGGGCGCGCAGGCCGCCGTACACGACTTCGCCCACGTTGACGTACTCGAGCAGGTATTTGTGCTCCAGCTTCATCGTCGCGATCTTCTTCTCGCGCGAGTCGATCAGGATGTCGAGGTCCTGGCGCACCTTCACGTCGTTTTCCTGTGCGCGCTGGCGGCGCAGTTCCGCGAGGCGTTTTTCGGTGTCGGCCAGTTCGCGCTCGTACACGCGCGGTTTCAGGTCGGCGACCTGGGTGTCGTAGTTTTCGTCGCCCAGTTCCGTGGATTCCTCGGGCACGTATTTACCGGTGTCCTGCAGGACCGGCTGGGTGTAGGCGTCGCTGCGCGCGACCCATGCGGGTGCTGCTGCGCAAGCGGCGCCGGATGCAAACAGGAGGGCGAGGCCGAGACGGATCATGATGCTGCCTTGTCGTGGTAAAGCCGGCATTCTAGAGCTAGATCGGCTTCGCCACCATGAACCAGAAGATGAAGACGAACGCGATGAACGCCGGCACGCCGAGCGCCACCCACGTGCGGAAGTATTTCCAGTACAGGGCGGGAAGCGGCGTGCCGTCGCGCGCGGCGTCCGCCGCCATGTCGCGCAGGCGCATCTGCAGCCACACGACGGGCAGCCAGCAGGCGCCCGCCAGCACGTACAGCATCAGCGACCACATGATCCAGCGGCTGCTCATCGGATAGCCGGCCAGGTGCACCATGGTGAACCCCGTGGCCGGCTGGACGACGGCCGTCGTGGCCGTGAACAGCCAGTCCGCGATCACGACGTATTTGCTGACGACGGCGATCGCGCGCACGTCGCGGCTCACGTTCGCGAACAGCATGTACCAGGCCGACCCGATGCCCGTGCCGAACAGGAAGGTCGACGACAGGATGTGCAGCCATTTCACGACGACGTAGTCCATCATGTGTCCTCTCTCTCGAGTTCGTAGAGCAGCCAGATCGCGGCCAGCATCGGCAGGTTCTTCGTCAGCGGGCCGTAGGGGTGGATCAGGAATTCCGGCAGCCGGACCGCGATCACGACCGAATAAAAGCCGATCAGCGCCAGTTGCATGAGCCACAGCCAGCGGCGCCGGCGCAAGAACAGCGTGCCGGCGCCCAGCAGCACGTCGAACACGGACGCGCCGTACAGCATCAGCGGGCGCAGGGCCTCGGGGATGCCGGCGCGCGCCAGCAACTCGTAGCTGGCGGCGGCCGGGTAGATGAACGCCGAGACGATGGCGGTGGCGATCCAGACGATGGCGATGGCCAGCCGCAGCACGGGCAGCAGCCAGTCCAGCTTCGCGCGCGCGCGCTCGGCGCCGGGATCGACGACGAACGACGCGATGTCGCGCGGCGGGCGTCCCAGCAGGCGCAGCGTGGGGGCGGGG
>NZ_JBKYMO010000181.1:0-10927 GCF_047302915.1 Massilia sp. CT11-108
GCCGCCGTCGTGGCGGCCGCCGTGTCGTCGACGGACCCGCTCGAGCGGGTCGGAACGAGCCGGGAGGAGGCATTCGCCCGGGTGCCGAGTGTGCCGCCGGTTCCGCCGGCGGTCGTGGGTCGTAATGTGGTATCCATCGCCGTCAGAGCGCCGCGAACAGGGACAGCGTGCCGATCTTGCTGTAGGCCTTGTAGCTGGCCTGGAGCGCCGTCTGGTAGCCGTTCAGCTCGATGGCCGCGGTACCGATGTCGAGCTGGCCGATGTCGAGGATCGCCGTCTGGTTCGACAGGCTGACGTTCTCGTGGTTGGCGTCGATCGTCTTGAGGACGTTCTGCTGGCCGCCGATGACGGCGACCTTGCCGGTAACGAGATTCAGCGCATCGTCGAAGCCGTCCAGGTTGGCCTTCAGGATGGTGCGCACGGCGGGGTCGTTGGCATTGACCGTGCTGCTCGACATCGTGCTGATCGTCTGGTCGAGCTGGTTCAGCAGTTTTTCCAGCCCGTTGACGTTCTGGTTCGCCACCTGGGTGATGCCATTGCCCACCACCACCAGCTGGTCATTCGTGTTACCCGTATAGCTGTAGCGCGAACCGAGCGGGGCGGCGGCATTGTACGTGATCGGGGCCGTGCCGGTCTCGGTGCCGGAAAATATATAGCGGCCTTCCTGGTCGACCGTGTTGGCCGAGTACATCAGGCTGTCGCGCAACGAGGTCAGCGGGCTGGTCATGGCGTTCAAGTCCTGCGGGGTGTTCGAACCGTTCAGTGCCCACACGAGCAGGTCGCGGCCCGGGCCCATGTCGTTGACCATGTTCTGCAGGTAGCCTTCGTTCTTCGTGAGCCGTTCGTTGATCGCGGCGATGTTGTTGCGGTACTGCTTGATGCCGGCTTCTTCGCGCTTGAGGCGCGACAGGCGCACGCTGTCGACCGGATCGTCCGACGGCAGCTGGATGCGGTTGCCGTTGGCCATCTGCTGCGTCACGTAGGTGATGCTCTCCTGGTTCAGCTCGAGCGACTGGGTCATCATCGCCTGATATTGACTGGTGGCGATACGCATGCTTTTCTCCTTTAGCCCATCATCTGCAAGGTGGCGTCGAACAGCGCGTTCGCGACGGACATCACCTTCATGTTGGCCTGGTACATGTTCTGGTATTCGACGAGATGCACGGCTTCCTCGTCCTGGTTGACGCCGCTCGTTGACTGCCAGTCCGCGACGGCCTGGTCGCGCATCGTCTGCGCGGTCTTGAGGGCACCCTTGTTCTGCTGGCTGTCGACGGCGAGGCGGCCGACGAGCTGGGTGTCGGCGTCGCTGATGAGCACCGTGCCGATCTTCGCCATCGTGATCGTCTGGCTCTTGATGGCGACCAGTTGTTGCAGGTTGCCGGTGTCGCCCGGCTTGCCGTCGCTGGAAAATGCGAGGTCCGACGTCTGGTAGCCGTCCGCCACCTGCAGCATGTTCGACGTGCTGCCCGGGTTGTACACGAACAGCGGCTTGCCGGCCGACCCGTCCATCGCATACCCGGCCTTGAGCTGGGTATTGACCTTGTCGGCGATCTGCTGCGCCATCTCGGCCACGCCCTGCTGCAGCGGCAGCAGCGTGTCCTGTTCATAGACCGACAGGCCGCCCAGTTGGCCGCCGGCCCTCGTCGTGTCGAGGTCGAACGTCGTGCCGGCGAACGTCAGGGTGAAGGTCTGCGCGGCGCCGCCGCTGACCGACAGCTTGGCGGGGACGCCGCCCAATACCAGCGACTGGCCGGTCTTGAGCGACACGTTGCGGGTGCCGTCCGGCTGGTCGCTGACTTCCAGGCCCATCTGGCTCGCCAGGCTGTCGATGGCCTGGTCGCGCGCGTCGATCAGGGCCGACGGATTGCTGCCGGTGGCGTTCGCGTTCGCGATCTGGGCGTTCAGCGACGCGATCGACGCGATCGTCGAGTTGGCCGAGTCGACCAGCGCGCTGCGCTGCTGGCGCACCGATTGCAACTGGGCGTTGTAGACGTTGTTCATGCTGTTGAAGCGCTGGGCCAGCAGGCCGGCGGCGGTCACCACCTGCTGGCGCAGCGGGGTCGACGTCGGGTCGACGCCGGCCACCGAGTTCAAGGCCGCGAAGAAGCCGTCGACGCCGCTCGACAGGCTGGCGGTGTCGTCGCCCATCACTTTTTCCAGCTGGGTCAGATAGGGCTGGGTCTGCGAATGCGCGCCCAGGTCCGACGCGCTGCGCCACATCTGCTGCGTCTTGTAGCTGTCGGAGAACCGCATCAGCTCGGTCACGCGCACGCCGTTGCCGGCCTGGCTCGAACCGGCCGCCGGCGCGACCGCGCTCAGCAGGGCCGACTGGCGGGTGTATCCCTTGGTCTGCAGGTTGGCGATGTTCTGGCTGCTGGCGGACAGGGCCAGTTGCGAAGCGACTGCTCCGGACAGGGCGTTGTTCAGGATGCTCATGGTGCGAAGCCTTCTTGTGCGTGGTCAGTAATGACAGGCGACCGTTCAGCTCGTTTTATTAAGCGGCGCGGGCAAGATCTGCCGCAAAATCGCATCGGCGACGCCGAAGGCACGCTGTTGCGCCATGTTACCGGCCAACATGTTATCCACCATGTCGGTCATGTCCTGGTTGACTTTGTCCTTCGTCGGGCTGTCGTCCGGCGCGATGGCGCGCGTGCTCTCGCGCATCTGGTGCAGCATGTGCGAAATGAAAAAGCTCTCGAATTCGACGGCGGCCTTGGTCGCCTTGGCAACGTAGGCCTTGTCCGCGGCGGGCGCGACTTTTTCCTCGCCCGCGGCCTGGTCCGGCTGCTCCGGACCGATTGCGTTGACGTTGTTCAGCATCAGATCACCACCAGTTCGCCTTCGATCGCGCCGGCCTGGTCGAGGGCCTGCAGGATCGCCATGATGTCGTCGGGAGAAGCGCCGAGGCTGTTGACCGTGTCGATGATGGTCTGCAGGCGGGCGCCGGCCGGCCAGTGGAACATCTGGCCCGAGCCCTGGTCGACGGACACCTTCGATTGCGGCGTGACCTGCGTCTGGCCTTTCGAGAACGGTCCCGGCTGGCTGACGGCCGAGCTTTCCGAGATCACGACCTTGAGCGAGCCGTGGGTCACGGCGGCCGATTTCACGCGCAGGCCGTCGGAAATCACGACGGTGCCCGTGCGCGAGTTGAACACGACGCGCGGCACTTCCTCGCCGGCTTCCACCGCCATGTTTTCCAGCTTGGCGACGAAGGCGACGCGTTCGGTCGGATTCGTCGGCGCCACGACCTCGACGCTGGTGCCGTCGGCGGTGGTCGCGACCTGGCCGAAGCGGCGGTTGATCGCGTTCACGACATTGGTCGCGGTGTCGAAGTTCGGGTGCCGCAGGCGCAGCAGCACGGCCGGGCGGGTGGCGAAATCGGTCGCGATTTCGCGCTCGATTATCGCGCCGTTCGGGATGCGGCCGCTGGTCGGCGTGTTGACCGTCACCGACGAGCCGCTCTTGCCGGCCGCCGACAGGCCGCCGACGACGAGGTTGCCCTGGGCCAGCGCATAGACGTCGTTGTCGGCCGCGCGCAGCTGGGTCAGCAGCAGGGTACCGCCGCGCAGGCTTTTCGCGTCGCCCAGCGACGAGACGGTCACGTCGATCTGCTGGCCGCGGCGGTAGCCGGGCGGGAACACGGCCGAGACCATGACGGCGGCCACGTTCTTGTTCTTCGCTTCCTCGCCTTCCGGCAGCTTGACGCCGAACTGCTTGAGCATGTTGACGACCGACTGGCTCGAGTACTTCACCTGGGTGGAGTCGCCGCTGCCGTTCAGGCCGACGACGAGGCCGTAGCCGACGAGCGGGTTTTCGCGCACGCCTTCCACGCTGGCGAGGTTGCGCAGCGGCTGGGTGCGCGCGAGGATGGCCACGTCGGGACTGACGGACGCGGTCTTCACGGCGGGGGCGGCCAGGGCCGGCAGCGCCAGCACCGCGGCCAGGACCAGGGAAGCGAAACGTAAGATGCGGGTCATGACGTCCTCAGAAGGGCATGAACGGACCGGTGAAGAACCGGGTCAGCCAGCCGGGGGTATTGGCTTCGGCCAGCGTGCCTTGGCCGGAATAAGCGATGCGGGCATTGGCCACGCGCAGCGACGACACCTGGTTCTCGTTGTCGATGTCGGCGGCGCGCAGGTAACCCTTGATGCGGACGTATTCCTCGCCCTGGTTCAGCTGCAGGCGCTTTTCGCCGGCCACGCGCAGCAGGCCGTTCGGCAGCACTTCCTGCACGAGCACGGTGATCGCGCCGGTCAGCGCGTTCTGCTGGGTGCTGGTGGCGTCGCCGTTGAAGCTGCGGTCGGCCGAGATGTCGAGGCCGCTGCGGCCGAAGGTCTTGCCGAGCGCGCTGATCGGCGTGACGGACGCGGAGGAACCCTTGCTGAAGCTGGTCCCGGCCTTCTTGCTGGCCTGGGTCGTTTCCTGCAGCAGGACGGTGACGACGTCGCCCACGCGGAACGCGCGCGCGTCCGAGGTCAGCGAGACGGTATCGGCGCTGAACACGCCGCCCCCGACGCCGGCGCGCGCCGCCTGCGCTTTCGGCAGGGCGAGGGCGTCGTCCACGGGGGCGGGGGTGTTCAGGGGGACGCGCGAGGCGCATCCGGTCAGCACGAGGCTGGCCGCCATCCCGGCGGCGAGGGCGAAGCGTTTCATGGTCAGCGGGACGCCTGGGACAGGTATTGCAGCATGTTGTCGGCGGCCGACAACACCTTGGTGTTCATTTCGTAGGTGCGCTGGGCGGCGATCATGTCGACCATCTCTTCGACGACCTGCACGTTCGACCCTTCCAGTGCGCCCTGCTTGATCTTGCCGAAGGCACCGTCGCCGGCGCGGCCTTCGTTGGGCGTGCCGCTGGCGGTCGTTTCCTGGAACAGGTTGTCGCCCAGGGCCAGCAGGCCGGCCGGGTTGACGAACGTGGTCAGCGTGAGCTGGCCCAGTTCGGTCGGGGCGATGTTGCCCGGGACGGTCGCGCTGACCATGCCGTTTTCGCCGATCGTGATCGCGGTCGCGTTGTTCGGCACGGTGATCTGCGGCACCAGGGGCAGGCCCTGCGCGTTGACCAGCACGCCGTTCGAATCGACCTGCAACTGGCCGGCACGGGTGAATGCCGGCTGGCCGTCCGGGCGGCGCACCTGCAGGAAACCGTTGCCGTTGATCGCCACGTCGAGCGGCTGGCTCGTCGTCTGGATGCTGCCGTTGGTGAACACCTTCTGCGTGCCGACGATGTTCACGCCGTTGCCGAGCTGGACGCCGTTACTGACCGTGTTGTCGGCCGTCTGGGCGCCCGGCTGCTTGTCGACCTGGTAGAACAGGTCTTCGAACACGACGCGGTCGCGCTTGAAGCCGACCGTGTTCACGTTGGCCAGGTTGTTGGCGATGGCTTGCAGTTTCGCATCCTGCGCCTGCACGCCGGTCTTGCTGATCCACATTGCTGGATTCATGGTTTCTCTCTCTCTGGATTCGGTTGGGGACGCGCGATCAGCCGGCGATCAGCTTGTTGCCGACCTCGTTCATGCCGTCGCTGGCCTTGAACAGGCGCATCTGCACTTCGAAGCTGCGGTTCAGGCTCATGGTGGCGACCATTTCTTCGACGGCCGAGACATTGCTGCCTTCGAGCGCGCCCGGGCGGACCTTGACGTCCGGATCGGCCGGCAGCTGGGCGCCGTCGCGCGTCACGATCAGGCCCGCCTCGTTCTTCGTCAATTCGGCGCCGGTGGCGTTCACGAGGCGCAGCTTGTCGACGACCTGCATCTGCGTGGCGCCTTCGGTCAGCACGGAAATCGTGCCGTCCTTGCCGATTTCGACCGCGGTGTGCGGCGGCAGCACGATGGGGCCGCCTTCGCCCATCAGCGCATGGCCGTGGACCGACAGCGCGCCGTCGGGACCGATGTCGATCTCGCCGGAGCGGGTATAGGCTTCGTTGTCGCCATACTGCACGGCGAGATAGCCCTGGCCGCCGATCGCGACATCGAGCGGACGGCCCGTTTCGCGCACCGAGCCGGCACGGGTCGAGACCATGTCGGCCTGCATCGACGACATATGGCGGTCGTCGTAGCCGAAACCGCCCAGCTGCTGGTTGGTCGCCACTTCCATGCTGGCCCGGAAGCCCGCGGTGTCCAGGTTCGCCAGGTTGTTGGCGTGGACCTGTTGGGCGCGCATCAGGCGCTCGGCGCCGGAAACGGCGGTGAAGATCAGTTTATCCATGGGGCGTCAGTCTTACAGGGCCTGCATGAGGGCCTGCATCATCTGGTTCTCGGTGGTCAGGACCTTCGAGTTCGCTTGGTAGTTGCGCTGCGACGTCATCAGGCCGACCAGTTCCGACGTGATGTCGACGTTCGAGCCTTCCAGCGCGCCGGTCGACAGCTTGCCGGCCAGGCCCACGCCCGGGGAGCTGTACAGGGCGGCGCCCGAGTCGGCGTTGGCGACCCAGCTGGTATCGCTGATGGAGGAGAGTGCGCCTTCGTTGGCGAAGGTGGCGACGGCGATGGTGCCGACCACCTGCGACTGGTCGTTGCTGTACTTGGCGACGAGCGACCCGTCCGGTGCGAGTTCCACGCCCACGAACGTACCCGACGCATAGCCGTTGCTGCGGTTGGTGGTCGTGGTGGCTTCGCCGGCGAAACGGGTCGTGCCCGTGTAGTCGATGGCGACGTTGCCGGCCGCAGCGCCGCCCGCCGCCGTGATGGCGACCGAGTTGCCGGCCGTGGTCTTCAGCGCGCCGGTGGCGTCGAACGTCAGCACGGCGGGCGTCGCGCCCGGCTTGGCGCCGTCCAGCGAATAGAATGCGTTGACGGTGTTGGCGTCCTTCTTGACGAAGTATTGCGACAGGGTGTGCTGGGTGCCCAGCGAGTCGTACACGATCGACTGCTTGACCATGTTGTACGAGGTGTTCTTGGCCGGGTCGAACGGGGTGACGGTCGGCACGGTCCAGTCGGCCGACAGGTTGCCGGTATAGGCGATGCCGGTCGTCGCGACGGCCGGGATCTGGCCGGTCGGAATCTGCACGTCGCCCATCACACCCAGCGTGCCGTTCTTGGACGGACCGTAGCCCTGCACCTTGTTGCCGTTGCTGTCGATCAGCATGCCGGTCGAGTCGGTCGAGAAGATGCCCACGCGCGAATACTGCGTCGTGCCCTGGGCGTTGACGCTGACGAAGAAGCCGCGGCCGTCGATGGCGGCGTCGAGGCCGCGGCCGGTGGTCTGGGTGCTGCCGTTCGTGCTGATGTTCTGCGTGACCGAACCGATTTCCACGCCGTTGGGGCGGCTGCCGGCCATGACGGACGAGAAGTTGGCGCGGCTGCCCTTGAAGCCGTAGGTGGCCGCGTTGGCGATGTTGTTCGAAACGGTGTTCAGTTGCTCGTTGATGGCCTGGATGCCGGACAGTGCGATGTCGAAGCTCATGTCGATTCCTTAAATGCGTTGCGGTAGAGGGTGGGCGCCGTTCAGGAGCCCGTCTTGCCGTTGAAACCCGTGACGGCCGAGGGATCGACCTCGCCGATGTTGGCCACCTGGAGCACGACGCTGGTGCCGTTCACGCGCACGCTGTTCAGGCGCGCCGCCACTTCGATCGTCGGGGCGCTGCCGTCCGACGGCTTGGCCTGGATCTTGTACGTGCCGGGCGCCAGGCCAAGGGCGTCCGGATCGATCGTGAACGACTGGGCGCCCGAACCGGGACCCAGGTCGACTTCATGTTGGCGGCCGTCGACGCCGGTCAGGACCAGGCTCGTGCCGGCCGAGAGACCGTTCAGTTGCACGGTGCCGTTCACCTTGCCGCCGTCGAGCCTGACGGTGTCCGTCGCGACCGTGACGTCGGAACCCACCTGGCCGCCCATCGCGAGCGTCTGCAGGCTTTGCAGGACGGATGCGCTGGCGGTCGTCGTCTGCGACAGGTTCTGCAGTGCCTCGGTCTGCGACAGCTGCGACAGCTGGTTCACGTACTGGGTCGGATCCTGCGGCGACAGCGGATCCTGGTTCTGGATCTGCGCCACCAGCAGCTTGGTGAACATGTCCTTGTTGGCCTCGGTCGGCGCCTGCGTTGCGATCTTGTTGCTGCCCGTATTCGACGTGCTGCCGAACTGGGTGTTGGTGGCGTGATTGGTGGTCACCATGTTCAGGATTCTCCCAGCTTGAGCAGCGACTGCTGCATGGATTTGATGCGTCCGAGGACTTCGACGTTGGTTTCGAAGGCGCGGCTGGCGGACATCATGTCGGCCATCTCGGACACTTCGTTGACGTTCGTGTAATAGACCATGCCGTCGGCATCGGCCTTCGGGTTGCCCGGCTCGTGCACGCGGCGCAGCGGCTCGGCGCTCTCGACCACGTCGAGCACCTGCACGCCCGCGCTGGCGTTGTTGCCCATGACGGCCGCGAAGACCGGCTTGCGGGCGCGGTACGCTTCCGCTTCGGAGCCGGCCGCGACGTCGGCGTTGGCCAGGTTGCTGGCAATCGTGTTCAGGCGCACCGACTGCGCCGCCATCGCCGAACCGGCGATCTGGGAAATATCCTTGAAGCCCATTGTTGACCTGTTATTGACCGTTGATGGCTTTTGCCAGACCGCGCAACTGCATGTTGATGAAGGTGAGGCTGGTATTGAAATCGGAAGAGTTCTGGCCGAACGCGGCCTGCTCGACGCCGATCTCGACGGTGTTGCCGTCGGCGCTCGGGTGGTAGGGCACGCGGTACAGGGGCTGGTCGTCGCTCAGGCTGAGCTCGCCGTTCTCGGTGTCGATACGATCCTGCAACATGGCGCCAAAGTCGATGTCACGGGCGGTGTAGCCGGGCGTGCTCTCGTTGGCAATGTTCGCCGCCAGCACCTTGGTGCGCTCGGCGCGCAGTTCCAGCGCGTCGGCATGCACACCCAGTGCATCTTTGAAATTAATCGTCATGTCGGGAACTCCTGTCGGTTGAACTTCGGATGATTGGTTAGAATCAGATTTTTTCCGCAGCCACTATTCTCTAATGATTGCTTTCTGTAAGGCAACCCTTGCCGCTTCATCACTCATGCTGTTTTCTGCGTTCGCGCAAGCGGCGACGCCGTCGATTCCCATGCAAATCGAGCAATCGGCCCGTGCCGAACTGGAAAGACAGATGGCCGCGTCCGGCTTGACCGAACCGCAATTCGAGATTGCCGTCGTGACCGCGCGGCCGGCGCCGCCGTGCAGCCAGCCAGTGGCCGTGGAACCGCTCGATACCCGTTTTCCCCAGAGGATGCGCTTCGTGGCGCGCTGTCCGGACACGCCCGGATGGCGGTACGAGTACGTCGTCCGCGCGCGCGTGACGGCCATGGTCGCGATCACGGCGGCGCCGGTGGCGGCCAACGAAGCGTTGACGGATGCACAAGTCACGATCGAGCGGCGTGATATTTCCAACATTGCCGATCCGATCAGTAATCCGGCCGACGCGGTCGGACAAATGTCTCGTCGTATGTTGCGTCCAGGAGACATTTTGCGCAGCGGCCAGCTCAGCAGCCCCGTTTTGGTGAAGCGCGGCGATGCCGTCATGATGATCGCGCGGCGCGAAGGCATCGAAGTCAGCATGGCCGGAGAAGCACTGGATGCGGGCAGTAAGGGTGCGGTCGTGCGCGTGCGCAACGCCGGCAGCGGGCAAGTCGTGCGCATGCGCGTCGCCGGACCCGGCACGGTTGAGCCGATCGACATGGCGATCAGCCGCTGATGTTCTGCAGTTTGCCGGCCAGGCGCGACAGCTTGGCCGCATAAGCGGGGTCGGTGGCATAGCCGCCCTTGGCGAGGCCGGCGGCAAAGGCCTGGGCGTCGGCGCCGGCGCCGAGTGCGCCACGGAAGCGCGGGTTGTCGATCAGCATCTGCGCATAATCGCGGAAGGCGCTGGCCTGGTCCGGGTAGGCGCGGAACTTCGCGCTCGTCTTGATGGCGGCCCCGCCGACGTATTCGGTGGTGGCGGACTGCGCGACATCGCCTTTCCAGCTGGCGCCGGCCTTGATGCCGAACAGGTTATAGGATGAACTCCCGTCTGCATTGCGCAGCGGACGCTGGCCCCAGCCGGATTCCAGTGCGGCGTGCGCGGAGACGAGCTCGGGTGCCACGCCCAGCTTGTCGGCCGCTTCTTTCGCCCATGGCGCGATGCTTTCCAGGAAAGCCTGCTGGTCGGGCGACGCGTCGGTATCGCCGCCCATCAGGGCCGCCGTTGCGCCCTGGCTGCGCGCGGCCCACATGCGGCCCTCCGCGCTGAGCTGTGCGCTCGGCGCGAAATCGCCGCCGCCGTTCTGGATGAAGTCGGTGACTTCGCCCTGCACCTCGTTGAAGATGCCGCCGAATTTGCCGCCGCCGTTGCCGGTCGGCGCGGTGGGCGCGGTGGCCGCGGTCGGGGTCAACGAGGGGATCGACGTCGTGAATTCAGCGTGGCGCATAGGTATCGTCTTCGCCGTGCAGCAGGCGTTGCATGATCGTAAATTGTTCAGCCATCAGGTTGCCGTTGCGCGTCGTCGCCTGCTTGCAGTCGCGCACGAGCGTCTCGAGCTGTTCCCAGTCGGCCTGGCCGCACGTGCGCTGCGGCGCCGGCAGGCTGCCGAACAGGTCGTCCATCGTCGCTTGCGGGCCCAGCAGGGCGCGCACGAGCTGCACGCGCTGCTGGCGGCGCTGCTCCATCGCGTCCAGCTCGGGCGTGAGGGCTTCGGCCAGCAGCGTCAGTTCGGTGCCGCGGTGGCGCATGGCGGCCTGGAATTGACGTTCCAGCAGGTCGCGGATCGTGCCGCAGGCGGTCAGGTCGGCCTGGACACCGTCCAGCAGGCGCGCGACGGCCTGGTCGCGGGTCATGCGGCTCATGGGTTCACGCCTTGCTGCCGTGGAAGCGCTGGATCAGGCCGGCCAGGCGGCCCGCGTCGAACGGCAGTTCGCCCTTGGCCAGCGCGTCGCGCAGCTCGGCCACGCGGGCGGCGTCGAAGTCGGGCAGG
>NZ_JBKYMO010000182.1:0-10852 GCF_047302915.1 Massilia sp. CT11-108
AGACGCGCCCGCGCGTGCAAGTCATTCGGCGATCGCGAGGCCGATGCCGCGGCTGGCACCCGTCACGACCGCGTGCTTTCCCTGTAATGTCTCCATCAGCCCTCCGCCTGGCGTTCGCGTTTCATATTCCGTTCCAGCTGCGCCTTCCCGGCCAGATACTGCTTCGGCCACGCGACCGCCGTGACGCCGATCCGCGCCGCTTCCGCCAGCGTCCACGCGGGATTCGCCAGGTGCGGCCGGCCCACCGCGCACAAGTCCGCGCGCCCGGCCGCGATGATGCTGTTCGCGTGGTCCGCCTCGTAGATCGAGCCGACGGCGATCGTCGGAATCCCGGCCTCGTTGCGGATGCGGTCCGCGAACGGGGTCTGGTACATGCGGCCGAACACGGGCTTCTCTTCCTTGCTGACCTGGCCCGACGAGCAATCGATCATGTCCGCACCCGCGTCCTTGAACAGGCGCGCGATGTGCACGGCATCCGCGGGCGTGATGCCGCCGTCGACCCAGTCGTGCGCCGAGATGCGCACGCTCATCGGCTTCGCGGACGGCCACACGGCGCGCATCGCGCGGAACACGCGCAGCGGATAGCGGCAGCGGTTTTCGAGACTGCCGCCGTACTTGTCCTCGCGCCGGTTCGTCAGCGGCGAAATGAACGACGACAGCAGGTAGCCGTGCGCGCAATGCAGTTCGAGCCAGTCGAAACCGGCCGCTTCGGCCGCGAGCGTCGCGCGCACGAAGTCCGCTTCCACCCGCGCGAGATCCGCTTCCGTCGCGGCACGCGCGACCTGCGAGATGCCCGGCAGGTACTGTTGATCCGATGCCGCGATCAGCGGCCAGTTGCGGCCCGGGAGCGGCTGGTCGATGCCGTCCCACATCGGGCGCGTGGAACCTTTCGGGCCGGCATGGCCCAGCTGGATGCCGATGCGCGCATCCGTCCGGCCGTGCACGAAGGCCACGATGCGCTGCCACGCCGCCGTGTGTTCGGGCGCATACATGCCCGGGCAGGCCGGCGTGATGCGGGCATCGGCCGACACGCACGTCATCTCGGCCATCACGAGCGCCGCCCCGCCCATTGCCCGGGCGCCCAGGTGCACGAGGTGGTAGTCGCCGGGCACGCCGTCGACGGCCGAATACTGCGCCATCGGCGAGACGACGATGCGGTTCTTCAGGAACACGTCGCGCACGCGCAGCGGCGTGAACATGGGCGGGACGTGCGTGTTCTCGGGCAGCGCCACGCCTGCCTGCGCGCACGCACGGCGCGCGAACCAGTCTTCGAAATGCGCGACATAGCCAGGGTCGCGCAAACGCAGGTTCTCGTGCGAAATGCGCTGGCTGCGCGTGAGCATCGAGTACGCGAACTGCTCCGCGTCCAGCGCGCCGTAGCGCTCCACGTTCTCGAACCACTCCATCGAATTGCGCGCGGCCGACTGGATCTTCAGCACCTCGACCGAGCGGCTCGCCTGGTACTCCTCCAGCGCCGCGCGCACGTCGCTGCCGTGGTCGCGCATGCAGCGCGCCAGTTCGATCGCATCTTCCAGCGCCAGCTTGGTGCCGGACCCGATCGAGAAGTGCGCCGTGTGCGCCGCATCGCCCATCAGCACGACGGGCAAGCCGCCGTTCCAGTGCACCCACTGCTCGCAGACGATGCGGGGGAACGCGATCCAGATCGCGGCCCCGCGCAGGTGCGTGGCGTTCGACAGCAACGGATGCCCGTCCAGGTGCTCCGCGAACAGCCGCTCGCAAAAGGCGATGCCGGCTTCCTGCGGCATGTCGGCCAGGCCCGCGCGGCGCCACACGTCTTCCGGTGTCTCGACGATGAAGGTGGACGTGTCGTCGTCGAACTGGTAGATGTGGGCCTGGAACCAGCCGAACGCCGTCTCCTTGAACACGAACGTGAACGCATCGAATTTCTTTTTCGTGCCGAGCCACACGAAGCGGCAGCGGCGCGTCTCGACCGACGGCCGGAACGTGGCCGCATGGCGCGCCCGCGTGCGGCTGTTGATGCCGTCGGCCGCGACGACGAGGTCGGCCCCATAGCGCGCGGCGACGGCCTCGTCGTCCTGCACGTCGGTCTCGAACACGAGCTCCACGCCCAGCTCTTCGCAGCGCTACTGCAGGATGTTCAGCAGCCTTTTGCGCCCGATGCCGCAGAATCCATGGCCGCCGGACGTGATGCGCTCGCCCTTGAAGAAGACGTCGATGTCGTCCCAGTGATTGAACGCCTGCAGGATGCTGCGCGCCGTCGGCTCGTCGGCCGCGACGAGGTTGCCGAGCGTCTGGTCGGAGAACACGACGCCCCACCCGAACGTGTCGTACGGGCGGTTGCGCTCGACGACGACGATGCGGTGCGCCGGATCCTGCCGCTTCATCAGCAGGGCGAAATACAGGCCGGCGGGCCCGCCGCCGATGCAGACGATGTTCATGACAGTCGCAGTTTGTAGCGCTGCAGCTTGCCCGTCTCCGTGCGCGGCAGCCTGTCGGTGAAGCGCACGGCGCGCGGATATTTGTAGGGCGCGATCTGCGCCTTGACGAAGTCCTGCAGCATGCGCGCCGTGTCCGGTGTCGGGTCGAACTCCGGCTTGAGCACGACGTGCGCCTCCACAATCTGGCCGCGCTCCTCGTCGGCCCGGCCCACGACGCCGCACTCGGCGACGGCCGGATGGCGCAGCAGCACCTCTTCCACCTCCGCGCCGGCGATGTTGTAGCCGGCCGAGATGATCATGTCGTCCGTGCGCGAGCGATAGTAGAAATAGCCGCCGGCGTCCGCTTCGTAGCTGTCGCCCGTCAGGTTCCAGCCGTCCAGGACATAGTCGCGCTGGCGCTCGTCGGCCAGGTAGCGGCAGCCCGTCGGGCCCTTGACGGCCAGCCGTCCGACCACGCCGGGACCGACCGGCGCGCCGTCGTCGTCAAGAATGCACGCGCGGTAGCCGGGGACCGGCTTGCCGGTCGCCCCGGGCCGGATGTCGGCGCCGCTCGCCGAGATGAAGATGTGCAGCAGCTCCGTCGCGCCGATGCCGTCGATCATGGCGATGCCGGTCGCCGTCTTCCAGGCATTCCGCGTCGCCAGCGGCAGCGCCTCGCCGGCCGACACGCACTTCTGCAGGGAGCGCAGGTCGTAGCGCGGGACGAGGGGCGTCATCTGGCGGTAGAACGTGGGCGCCGTGAAGCAGACCGTGGCCTTGTACCGCTCGATCGCGGCCAGCAGGCCTTCCGGCACCGGCTTTTCAAGCAGCACGCCGGCCGCGCCCACGCGCAGGGGAAACAACAGCAGCCCGCCCAGGCCGAACGTGAAGGCCAGCGGCGGCGTGCCGATGAAGACGTCGTCCGCCTGCGCGCCCAGCGTGTGCGGCGGGAAGCAGTCGCAGATCGCCAGGATGTCGCGGTGGAAGTGCATCGTGCCCTTCGGGACGCCCGTCGTTCCGGACGTGAAGGCGATCAGGCAGACGTCGTCCGCGGCCGTGTCCACGGGTGCGAACGGGGCAGCGTGGCGGGCCATGCGCGCTTCCAGGCCGTCCGGATCCTGGAAATACATGACGCGCGGGTGCCCCGCCACCTGATCGAGTTCGTCCGCGAGCGGGCGCGCGCACAGCACGGCGTTCACCCGCGCCCTGTCGAGGATGATGCCCAGCTCGCGCGCCCGCAGCAGCGGCATCGTCGGCACGGCCACGAGGCCGGCCTTGAACACGGCGAGGATCGCGGCCGCCATCATCGGGCAGTTGGCGCCGCGCAGCAGCACGCGGTTGCCCGGCACGAGGTTCAAGTCCGTGCGCAGCACGTGGGCGATGCGGTCGACGCGCTGCATGAGATCGGCGTAGGTCCAGGTCACCGTATCGCCCACGATGGCGGTGCGCCCGCCCCGTCCGGCCGCGACATGGTGGTCCAGCAGTTCCGCCACGCAATTCAGCCGCGCGGGATACTGGAGCGCGGGCAGGTCGAACACGAGGTCCGGCCACAGGTCGACGGGCGGGAGATGATCCCGCGCGAACGTGTCGACATGGGCCGAAGGACTTGACTCTGCAGCGGACAAGCTCGTCATGAAGCGCCCCCGGAGA
Organism: Massilia sp. CT11-108; assembly: GCF_047302915.1. Lineage (NCBI taxonomy): Bacteria > Pseudomonadati > Pseudomonadota > Betaproteobacteria > Burkholderiales > Oxalobacteraceae > Massilia > Massilia sp. CT11-108. The sequence continues at coordinate 4,050 of NZ_JBKYMO010000182.1, forward strand.
AAAGATCGTCGGTACCGGGAGATACTTTAAGCCTAAAGTATTTCGGGACGCAAGCCGGGTTGCATAGACAAGCGCATTCTCCGCCGGCGCAGCAGCAGATACACGGCCGGCACCACGAACATCGACAGCAGCGGCGCCGTGATCATTCCGCCGACCATCGGCGCCGCGATCCGTTGCATGATCTCCGAGCCGGTCCCGCCGCCGATCATCGCCGGCACGAGGCCGCCGACGATCACCGCGACCGTCATCGCCTTCGGCCGCACGCGCAGGACCGCCCCTTTGCGGATCGCCTCGACGAGCTCGGCCTCGCTGTCCCTGCCCGCGGCAAGCCGCGCGTCCCAGGCCTGCTTCAGGTACAGCAGCATGATCACGCCGAACTCCGCCGACACGCCCGCCAGCGCGATAAAGCCGACGCCGCTCGCCACCGACAGGTTGTGCCCCAGCAGCCAGAGCAGCCAGGCGCCGCCGGCCAGGGCGAACGGCAGGGTCGCCATGATCAGCGCGGCCTCGTCGAGCCGGCCGAACGTCAGGAACAGCAGCACGAAGATGATGGCCAGCGTCGCTGGCACGACGACCTTCATCTTCGCGAGCGCGCGTTCCAGATATTCGAACTGCCCGGACCAGGACACCGAATACCCTGCCGGCAGGCGCACCTCCTGCGCGACGACGTGCTGCATGGCGCGCACCGCTGACGTCAGGTCGCGTCCCCGGACGTCGACGTACACCCAGCCGGACAGGCGCGCGTTCTCGCTCTTGAGCATGGGCGGCCCATCGGTGAGGCGGATGACGGCCACGTCGCCGAGCCGGATCTGGGCGCCCGCCTCGGTGAGCAGCGGCAGCGCGCGCAGCTTTTCCAGCGAGTCGCGCACTTCGCGCGGGTAGCGCACGTTGATCGGAAAGCGCTGCAAGCCTTCCACCGTCTCGCCGATGTTCTCGCCGCCGACGGCAGCGGCGATCACGCCCTGCACGTCCGCCACGTTCATGCCGAAGCGCGCCGCAGCCGCGCGGTCGATCCGCACGTCCATGTAGCGCCCGCCGTTCAACCGCTCGGCGAGGGCCGACGCCACACCCGGCACCTTGCGCACTGCGGCCTCGATCGCGCCCGTGATGCGGTCGATCTCCTGCAGATTCGCGCCCGCCACCTTGATGCCGACCGGGCTTTTCACGCCGGTCGCCAGCATGTCGATCCGGTTGCGGATCGGCGGCACCCACACGTTGGACAAGCCCGGCACCTTGACGACGCGGTCGAGCTCCTCGACCAGCTTCGCCGGCGTCATCCCGGCGCGCCACTGCTCGCGCGGCTTGAACCGGATCGTCGTCTCGAACATCTCGAGCGGCGCGGGATCGGTCGCGGTCTCCGCCCGGCCCGCCTTGCCGAACACGATGTCGACCTCGGGCACGGTCTTGATCAGGCGATCCGTCTGCTGCAGGAGTTCGGCCGCCTTGCCGATGCCGATCCCCGGCAGCGCCGACGGCATGTACAGCAGGTCGCCCTCGTCCAGCGGCGGCATGAACTCGCCGCCCAGCCGGCTGACCGGCCACACCGTCGCGAGGACGATGCAGGCCGCAACGACCAGCGTGGTCTTCGGGCGGCGCAGCACGACGTCGAGCAGCGGCCGATACGCGCGGACCAGGAACCGGTTCAACGGGTTGACGTCTTCGCGCGGAATCCGGCCGCGGATGAGATACCCCATCAGCACGGGAACGAGCGTCACCGCGAGGCCCGCGCTGGCCGCCATCGCATAGGTCTTGGTAAACGCGAGCGGCGCGAACAGCTTCCCTTCCTGCGCTTCCAGCGCGAACACGGGGATGAAGGACAGCACGACGATCAGCAGGGAGAAGAACAGGGCCGGCCCGACCTCGACCGCCGCCGCTTCGATCGCCCGCCAGTGCGCGGCGCCGTCGAGCCGTTCGCCGGGATGCCGGTCGTGCCAGGCCTCCAGGTGCTTGTGCGCGTTCTCGATCATCACGACGGCCGCGTCGATCATCGCCCCGACCGCGATCGCGATGCCGCCCAGCGACATGATGTTCGCATTGACGCCCTGGTACAGCATGACGGTGTACGCGGCCAGGATCCCCAGCGGCAGGGAAACGATGGCGACCAGCGCCGAGCGCACGTGGAACAGGAACAGCGCACAGACCACGGCGACGACGATGAACTCTTCGAACAGCTTGTGCTCCAGGTTCGTCACCGCCCGTTGGATCAGGCCGGAACGATCGTACGTCGTCACGATCTCGACGCCCGCCGGCAGGCTGGCCTTGAGCCGGGCGAGCTTCGCCTTCACCGCATCGATGGTGGCGAGCGCGTTCTTCCCCGAGCGCATGACGATGATGCCGCCGGCGACCTCGCCCTCTCCGTTCAGCTCCGCGACGCCGCGCCGCGTCTCCGGCCCGACCTGCACGCGCGCCACGTCGCCCAGCTGCACCGGCACACCGCCGCTACCGGTCGCCAGCGGAATGTGCCGGAAGTCGTCGAGCGAAGCCAGATACCCGGATGCGCGCACCATGTATTCGGCCTCGCCCAGTTCGAGCACCGAACCGCCCGCCTCCTGGTTCGCCTTGCGGACCGCGTCGATCACGCGCGCATGCGTGATGCCGTAGGCGCGCAGCTTGTCCGGGTCGAGCTGGATCTGGTACTGGCGCACCATGCCGCCGATGCTTGCCACCTCCGCCACGTTCGGCACCGTCTTGAGTTCGTACTTCAGGAACCAGTCCTGCAAGGCCCGCAGTTGCGACAGGTCGTGGCGGCCGGTGCGGTCGACGAGCGCATATTCGTACACCCAGCCGATGCCCGTCGCGTCCGGCCCCAGCGACGCCCGGGCCTGAGGCGGCAGGCGCGATTGCGTCTGGTTCAGGTATTCCAGCACGCGCGAGCGCGCCCAGTAGGGATCGGTCCCGTCCTCGAACAGGATGTAGACGAAGGAATCGCCGAAGAACGAGTAGCCCCGCACGCTGCGCGCGCCCGGCACCGACAGCATCGTCGTCGTGAGCGGATAGGTGACCTGGTTCTCGACGATCTGCGGTGCCTGGCCCGGATACGTCGTGCGGACGATGACCTGCACGTCGGACAGGTCCGGCAGCGCATCGACCGGCGTGCGCTGCACCGCCCAGATGCCCCAGGCCGCGAGGCCGAACGTCGCGAGCAGCACGAGGATGCGGTTCGCGATCGACCAGCGGATCACGCGCGCGATCATTGGCCGCCTCCTGATGCGGTGCGCGCGATCGCGACGATCTCGAACCCGCCCTTGTCGCCCTTGCGGAATTCGAACTGCACGGTGTCGCCAGCCTTGACGTCATGCGGCAGTCCGCCCGCGGGCGCCGCGAAGCCCATCGTCATCGCTGGCCACTTGAGGCTGGGGACCGGCCCGTGCGAGATCGTCACCTCGCCGCCGGCGATGCGCTCCACCTTGCCGGTCGCGCGATGGATCGCCGCTTGCGCCGGCGCGGCGGGCGCCGCGGCACCGAGGCGTTGCAGGGTACCGCGCAGGCTCGCCTCGGAATCGATCAGGAACTGACCCGACGCCACGACCTTCTGTCCCTCCGCCAGGCCTTCGAGGACTTCCGTCTGGCCGTTTGCCTCGGCCCCCGTGACGATGTCCGCCGGTGCGAACCTGCCGTCGTCGGACACCGTGATGACGACCGTGCGTGCGCCCGTCTCGATCACGGCCTCCGCCGGCACCAGCAGCGCATCGCGTCCGCGTGCCGGTACCATGTGGATCGTCGCGAACATCCCCGGCACCAGTTTGCCGCCGGGGTTGGCCAGTTCGATGCGTGCCTTCAGCGTGCGCGTGGAGGTGCTGACCTCGGGCAGCAAGGCCTCGACCTTGCCGTCGAATGCCATGCCGGGGAAAGCGGGGCTCGTCGCCCGTACAGCCATACCGGGCCGGACCTGCGCCGCCGCACTCTCCGGCACTTCCGCATTCACCCAGACCGTGAGCAGGCCGTTGATGCGGAACAGCGGCGTCCCCGGCACCACTGTCATGCCCTCGCGAACCGACAGTTCGCTGACGACACCGTCGGTGGGCGCCGTGACGGCGATGCGCGGACTCACCTGCGACCGCGCGCTGACCTGCGCGACCTGCGCGTCCGTCATGCCCGCGAGTCGCATCCGCTGCCGGGCCGCGTCGAGCAGGCCCGCCGTGTCCGCGCCGTCCGGCATGCGCTTGACGGCCAGGTACTCTTCCTGCGCCGCGACCCAGTCGGGCGCGTACAGCTGGAGCAACGGCTGTCCCTTGCGGACGGGATCGAGCGGCGCGCGCACGAACAGCTTTTCCACGTAGCCGCTGCTGCGCGCCTGCAGCTGGACGAGATCGCGCTCGTTGAACGCGACATTGCCGACGACATCGAGCGTGCTCGCCAGCGTCCCCTTGCGGACCTCGGCGATCCGCATGCCGAGGTTCTGCCGGACGCCCGGGCTGACGACGACGCCGCCTTGCGCCTGGCCTTCATCGGCGTACACCGGCACCAGCTCCATGTCCATGAAGGGCGACTTGCCGGGCTTGTCGAACTTCTGGCCCGGTACCATCGGGTCGTGCCAATACAGGACTTTGCGTCCCGTCTTGTCGACTGCCGGCGCCGCGTCGTGCGCGCCGGCCCGCAGTCCCAGGCGATACGCGCCGAAGCCGGTCGCCGCGAGCACGGCCAGCGCGCCGAGGAGGGAAAAGACGATGCGACGGCTCATGGCTGTGCCTCCGGATGGTTGCTCGGCGTGAGAAAGTTCAGCTGGGCCCAGCGCCTGGCCGCCTCCGCGTCCAGCTGTAACGCCTGCAGCCGGACGTCGAGCTCATTGCGGCGGGCCGCCAGCACCTCGGCCAGCGCCGCCTTGCCGCCGCGGTAGGCGGCCAGGACGGCCGCGCTCTGATCAAGAGCGAGAGGCACGAGCTCGCGCCGGTAGCGGGCCAGGCGCGCGCGGATGCTGCGCCACTCGTCCAGCATCGCCCGCACTTCCGCCGTGTGGGCCCGCAGGCGCTCTTCGCGCTCGTCCCGGATGCGGTCGGCCTGCAGGATCTTTGCCGCGAGCTCGCGGTCCTGGCGGTGTTTCCTGTCCCACTGCAGCGGCAGCGACACGCCGACGGACACCATGTTCGAATACCCCTGCCCGCGCTGCTGCAGCGACACTTCCACGGTCCAGTCGGGATGCCGGTTGGCCTCGGCAAGCCGGGCTTCCGTGCGCGCAACGGCTTCCTCGCGATCGAGCACGGCGATGTCGGGATGGTGGGCAAGCTGGGTGTCGAGGGCATCGGGGTCGAGGCGGATGCGGTCGATGTCCGGCAGGCCTGCGGGTGCAACGTCGACGTCCGGACCGACCCAGCGCGCCAGGGCCAGCCGGGCCGTCCTGACGCGGGTGTCGGATTCGTCGACCTTGTCCTGCGCGGCGCCGATCCGACTGCGGGCCGCGAAGACATCGCCCTGGCTGCCTTTCCCGGCGCGATAAGCTGCTTCGGCGGCTTGCAGGTCGAGGTCGGCCTGGCCGACCTGCTGGCGGATCAGATTGTCCATCTGTCGGGCGAAATACAAATCGATCCAGGCCTGGGCGGTGTCGCGTTCGATGCGCACGACCTCCACGTCCTTTTCGGCGGCGGCCTTGTCGGCCGCACCTTCCATCCCGGCCGCGCGCAGTCTGCGCTTGTCGGACGCGGTGAGCTCCTGCATGACACCGATGCGGCGCATGGTCATGAAGTCGGTACCGATGTTGTAGCGGTCGGCGCCGCTGACCGGCAGATTGTCGATGCCGGCGCGCAGGACGGGATCGGGCTGACGGCCGGCCGCAACGGCCAGTTCGCGGGCGGCGGCGATGGCGGCATCCTGCGCCGGGATTGCGCGCGAGCGCGCCAGCGCACGCTGCTGCGCTTGTTCGAGCGTCAGCCCGGCGGCGGCCTGCGCTGGTTCATACGGTAAAGCGAGACTCAGCGCCAATGCGAGCGCGAGGACCGGGGCGATCGCGTCGCGCCCGGTGAGGTCGAAGAATTGCATGTGATAGCTCCGGAGTGCGAAGAACGGCACCGCCACGGGATTAACGTGGCGGAACGGGGACTTGGCAACGGGAGGCTATAGGCGGAAACAGCAGTGGCGTATCGCGATCGGTGGCGATGTGCCGGAGGCGTGCAGGAAAACGAACGGCGGATTGGATCTCTCCGCGCCATGGTCGGGCCACAAGAGCGGCAGCGCGATACCTGTCGCGACGAACGGCATGACCGAAGGCGCGTCGGGCTTGTCGAGCGACGGCGTTTGCTTGTGCGCGTGTTCGTGGCACAGGGTTGGGCTTTGCCGGTCGGCCTCGGGGCAATTCACCATCGGCTGGCCGGAACGGTCCAGCATCGGCGTGGTACGCGCCGGGATCAGGTTTGGACACGCGTAGGCGGCCACGGCCAGCTGCATGAACAGCAGGCTGATCAGAGCGATGATGGCGCTCAGGAGGCGGGTTTGGCGTGGGGGGCGCATGGGACGATGTCGGATTCCCTGCATTATAGGGCATGATTGGAAGAAAAAGGCCAGCATCGCGCGGGCCCTTTACTGCGATCCGCCATTTCAGTTCAACGTCGTGTCCATAGCTGCACTAGACCTACGCCGCGCGCTCGATTTTGGCCTCCGGAGGCGACTGAAAGCAGATAAGCAAGGAGGCTGACATTGTCCTCATTTGTCGGAATGGTGCTGCAGGAAGGGTCGATAATCCCTGCCGTCTCCTTCCGTTCAAAAGTCACCTCACAAATTAAGACCCCATATGCTCTAAGTAGTCGCCCAATTTTTGCTGTCAAAGCTAAATTGATCACGCAGCAGGGGTTGGGCGATGAAGCACTTGGAGT
>NZ_JBKYMO010000183.1:0-10851 GCF_047302915.1 Massilia sp. CT11-108
GGTTCCTGACATGTCAAGGGTAGGTAAGGTTTTTCGCGTTGCATCGAATTAATCCACATCATCCACCGCTTGTGCGGGTCCCCGTCAATTCCTTTGAGTTTTAATCTTGCGACCGTACTCCCCAGGCGGTCTACTTCACGCGTTAGCTGCGTTACCAAGTCAATTAAGACCCGACAACTAGTAGACATCGTTTAGGGCGTGGACTACCAGGGTATCTAATCCTGTTTGCTCCCCACGCTTTCGTGCATGAGCGTCAATCTTGACCCAGGGGGCTGCCTTCGCCATCGGTGTTCCTCCACATCTCTACGCATTTCACTGCTACACGTGGAATTCTACCCCCCTCTGCCAGATTCAAGCCTTGCAGTCTCCATCGCAATTCCCAGGTTAAGCCCGGGGCTTTCACGACAGACTTACAAAACCGCCTGCGCACGCTTTACGCCCAGTAATTCCGATTAACGCTTGCACCCTACGTATTACCGCGGCTGCTGGCACGTAGTTAGCCGGTGCTTATTCTTCAGGTACCGTCATTAGCCCAGGATATTAGCCTGAACCGTTTCTTCCCTGACAAAAGAGCTTTACAACCCGAAGGCCTTCTTCACTCACGCGGCATTGCTGGATCAGGCTTGCGCCCATTGTCCAAAATTCCCCACTGCTGCCTCCCGTAGGAGTCTGGGCCGTGTCTCAGTCCCAGTGTGGCTGGTCGTCCTCTCAGACCAGCTACTGATCGTCGCCTTGGTGAGCCTTTACCTCACCAACTAGCTAATCAGATATCGGCCGCTCCAGGAGCATGAGGTCCGAAGATCCCCCACTTTCATCCTTGGATCGTATGCGGTATTAGCGTAACTTTCGCTACGTTATCCCCCACTCTTGGGTACGTTCCGATATATTACTCACCCGTTCGCCACTCGCCGCCAGGTTGCCCCGCGCTGCCGTTCGACTTGCATGTGTAAAGCATGCCGCCAGCGTTCAATCTGAGCCAGGATCAAACTCTTCAGTTTAATCTCTGTTTTTGCTACTTTCGTAGCATGTCGCTCACTCAAAATACTGACCGTCACTCATTGCTGAGCAACGTATTTCTTTTGCGTGAACATTTGATAATTTAAGCATTCAGTATCACCGAAGCGATACTGGCACTTCATCAAACGCCCACACTTATCGACTGTTGATTGTTAAAGAGCTGTATTCGGTACTGCCTTGCTGCGCTTGCGAATCGTTTTGTTCGTCAGCAGCAGAGAAGCGAGATTATGCAGTGTTTCGCGATGTTCGTCAACTTCTTTTTCCCGCTTCGTGGCGTCGATTTCCTCTGGATTTCGACCGTGCCGTGAAGCGGACGCGCAGTATAGCAACCGCCCAGCAACCTTGCAAGCTCAGCCGTATCAAATAGCTGGCGCCGCGGCATGCTGTTTCAGCCACGCCAGCGCACGCGGTGCCGCACTCAATATAGAGATATGACCATCTTCGAGCTGCAGCCACGACACGGCCGAAGGACAGTGACGCGCCAGCCATTCGGCATGCGACGTCGGCACCATCCGGTCCTGCCCGCCGTGCAGCAGGAGCACCGGCCGCGTAATACACGCGCAATCAAAACCCCACGGCGAGACATACGCGACGTCGTCATCGATCAGGCCATCGGACCCGGCCGCCAGCGCCGGCCCGACGACACGATCGAACCACGACCACGGTCCCGCCAACGCATTCCAGTCGGCCTCGATGAACGATTCCCGATCGAATTCCGGGGACGCAGCTTCGTACGCGGCCTTCTCCGCCCTGCCCGCCCGCGCGGCGCGCAGGCCCGCGATGCCGGATGGCCGCATCCCGGCGAACCAGTCGAGTCCCGCGGCGTCGAAGGGCGCCAGCCCGGCGATGCTGACGGCAGCCAGAACGCGGTCCGGCAACAGCGCGGCACAGGCAAGCGCGTGCGGACCGCCGCCCGAGTGGCCGACAACAGCGAATTGGCCGATGCCGAGCCGGTCGGCGATCCGCGCGACGTCGAGGGCAGCCGACGCGACATCGCGCCCCGGTCGCGGCGTCGAGCCGCCATAGCCAGGGCGGTCGTAGCCGATCCAGCGCAGCCCCAGACGGGCAGCGTCGGCAAACAGCGGCTCGGGCGGCAGACCGATGTTCGGCGTCCCGTGCAGCCAGAAAACCGCCAGGCGGCCACTCCCCTGCTCGTAAAAGTGCAGCGTGCGCCCGTCATCCAGTGCCAGGTCTGTTTCCGTCATCTCGGCTCCTACGGTTGTGCGCCGACGGGCTGCCGCCGCAACTGCTCCGCATCCTTCAACGGCGGCGCGCCGAACAGGCGGCGGTACTCGCGGCTGAACTGCGACGGGCTTTCATAGCCCACCTCGTAGGCGACACTGGCCGCCTCGACGTCGCCGCTCATCAGCATCTTGCGCGCCTCGAGCAGCCGCACCTGCTTCTGGTACTGCAAAGGGCTCATCACCGTGGCGGCCTTGAAGCGGCGGTGCAGTACCGAAGGACTCATGTGCACCGTGCGCGCCAGCGCGTCGATGCTGAGCGGCTCGTTGTAATGCGTGCGGATCCATTGTATGGCCTCGCCCACCGCGCGCTCGCGCTGGCTGCCGACGACGCCCCGACTCAGCGTCGCCCCGCCCGGCGCCGTTACGAGGTGATAAATCAGCTCCTGCTTGAGCAGGCGGCCCAGCACGGGCAGGTCGCGCGGCCGGTCGAGCAGACGGAGAAGCCGCACGAACACGTCCAGCATCGCATCGTCCGCACGTTCGACCGTGATCGCGGGCGGGTCGGCGTCCGCCAGCGGCAGCTGCAGTTGCATCTCCAGCACGAACGCCGCCACCTCCTTCGGATCGATGTCGACGCGGATGCCGTAGTACGGCGCCGCATCGGTTGCGCGTATGACCTGGCCGGACACGGGCATCGCCAGACCCGCCTGCACATAACACCCGGGGCCGTAGCGCAGCACCTGCGAGCCGACCAGCATCTCCTTCTCGCCCTGCACGAGCAGGCAGACGGACGGCGTCAGGATGCCGCGCCCGGCGGGCGTCGGCGCCGGCCGGCGTATGAGCCAGAGCCAGGGCAGCCCCGTCGCCAGGTCGAGGTTGCCCACGCCCGCGCCGCGCATCGCCTGCCCGACGAGGTCCAGGAGCCGGGTTTCAGAGTGCCTTGTCATGACCCATGATGGCTTTCGGTTCGAGATAGGTCTCCAGGCCGAAGACACCGAACTCGCGTCCCAGGCCGGACTGCTTGAAGCCGCCGAACGGGGCTTCCGGTGCATCATACAATCCATTCACGAACACGCGCCCTGCCTGAATGCCGGCCGCCACGCGGTTCGCGTGCGCCAGGTCCGCGCCGAACACGTACGCGTGCAAACCATATGGCGTGTCGTTGGCGATGGCGATCGCCTCGTCGTCGTCGCGGTACGGGATGATGGACAGGACGGGCCCGAAGATCTCGTCGCGGGCGATGGCCATGTCGTTGCGGACGTCGCCGAACACGGTCGGCCGCACGAAATAGCCCCGTTCCAGCCGGTCCGGACGCCCCGGCCCGCCCGCCAGCAGGGTCGCGCCCTCCTCGATCCCCTTGCGGATATAGTCCTGCACGCGCTCGTACTGCTTGCGCGTGACCATCGGCCCCACGTTCACGCGCGGGTCGCTCGTCGGGCCGACGACCAGGTCCTCGAACGCGCGCACCGCCAACGCATGCGCCTCGGCGACGCGGCTCGCAGGCACCAGCAGCCGCGTGCCCGCGATGCACGCCTGGCCGCTGTTCATCACGGCGGCCAGCGCCGCCAGCGGCATCGCCTTCGCGAAGTCGGCATCGTCGAGCAGGACGGTCGGCGATTTGCCGCCCAGTTCCAGCGTCACCCGTTTCATGGTGTCGACGGCGCCGCGCGCGATCGCCTTGCCGACGCTCGTGGACCCCGTGAACGAGATCTTGGCGATGTCGGGGTGGCGCGTGATCTCCGCGCCGACGACGTCGCCGCGGCCCGTGACGATATTGAAGACCCCCGGCGGCAGTCCCGCGCCGTGCATCACGCGGGTGATGAGCTCCGTCTGCGCGGCACTCAGTTCGCTGGGCTTGACGACGGCCGTGCTGCCGGCGGCGATCGCCATCGACAGCTTGGTCGCGATGAAGCCGATGTTCGCATTCCACGGCGTGATCAGCCCGACGACGCCATGCGGCACCATCGTCACGCGCGCGCCGCCGACCTCGCGCTCGAAGGCATATTCACCCAGCAGCCGGCGCGCGATCGCGAACGATGCGGCGGCGCGGCGCGCGGTCCCCGTCGCCATCGCCGTCGTGCCGCCGTATTCGGCGACCATGACGTCGACGATGTCCTGTTCGGCGGCGCCGACGGCGTCGTGCAGGCGCTGCAGCCAGTCCATGCGTTCTTCCCGCGTCGTGCGCGCCACGGCCGGCAACGCCGCCTTCGCCGCCGCGATCGCGCGCTGCGCGTCGACCTCGTCGGCCAGGATCACGGTCGTCGTTTCGCGCTCGGTGACGGGATCGAGCAGGACGAGCGGCTCGCGCCCGTGCGGGGCAACGAACGCGCCGTTGATATAAATGGTATCGATGGTTTTCATGGCAGGGCTCCTCGTGAACGATGGATTCATCATAGGAGTCCGGGCCCGCCCGGCGGTAGCAGGATACTGACGAAGGATTGCCCGATCCTGCCGATCTGGCGCGGATCAGGCAGTGCGCACCAGCGCCTCGAACGCCTGCGCCGCGCGGCTGCGATAGCGTTCGCGGTGGCGCAGCAGGAAGAAGTCGCGCGGCGGCAGGTCCACGCGCACCTTGGCGAGCAAACCCGCCGCGATGTACGGCGCCGCGACCAGTTCCGACAAGACGGCCACGAAGCCCGCGCTCATCACGGCCGCGCGCACGGCCTCGTTGGACGGCAGGGTCAGCGCGACCTGCAGCGCGGCCAGGTCGACGCCCTGCGCCGCCAGCATCTCTTCGAGCGCGGACCGCGTGCCCGATCCCGGCTCGCGCATGATCCAGCGGGCAGCCTGCAGGTCGGCGGCGGCGAGCCTGCGCTTGCGTGCCCACGGATGGCCGGGCGCGACGACGATGGCCATGTGATCCTGGCCGATGCGCTCCGCGACCAGCGCCGCATCGTCGATGCCGCCCTCCACGAGTCCGAGATCGGCCTCGCCCTCGCGCACCGCGTCCGCCACGGACTGCGTATTGCCGACGTCCAGCCGCACGTCGATCTGCGGATGCGTCTCGCGAAAGCGCACGAGCAGCGGCGGCAGCCAGTAGCTGGCGATCGTCTGGCTGGCCTGCAGCGCGAGTACACCGCGCGCCAGTCCGGCCAGTTCGACGAGCACGCGTTCGGCGCCGGCCGCGCGGGCCAGCGTGGCGCGCGCCTCGTCGAGGAAGATGCGGCCGGCGGCATTGACTTCGATGCGCCGCCCGACCCGGTCGAACAACGGCGTGCCGTAACGCTCTTCCAGCGCGCGCAGCGATGCGCTGACGGCGGACGGTGTCAGCGCGAGGACATTCGCCGCCTGCGTCAGATGCTGGCGTTCGGCGACGGCGACGAAGATGCGGAGCTGGTCGAGGGTCATCGTTCGATTGAAGTGAATGATCTGTGCGGAATTTTAAGATGGACCGAACGATCTTGTCGAGCCGATACTGCGGGCTCGAACCAGGAGAACACCATGAACGATAAGATCTTCACGCTCATTCCGGGCATCGCGCTGAGTGCCGCCGTCACGGGCGCCGCCGTCCTGCTGGAGCGCGGCGAGACCGCCCTCTTCGGCCGCGCATGGCTCGAAAGCCTCGTCCTGGCGATCCTGCTGGGGAGCCTGGTCCGCACCGTCGCGACCGTCCCCGCCGCGTGCGAAGCCGGCGTGCGCTTTTCCGCCAAGGTCGTCCTCGAACTGGCCGTGATGCTGCTCGGTGCATCCATCAGCGCCGGCGCGATCGCCGCGCACGGGCTGCCGCTGCTGGGCGGGATCGCGCTGTCGGTCGTCCTCGCGATCGCATTCAGCTACACCGTCGGCCGGCTGCTGCGGCTGCCGCACGAGATGGCCGTGCTGGTCGCGTGCGGGAATTCGATCTGCGGGAACTCGGCCATCGCCGCCGTCGCGCCGGTCATCGATGCGCAGGGCAAGGACGTCGCGTCGTCGATCGCGTTCACGGCCGTGCTGGGCGTCGTCGTCGTGCTCGTGCTGCCGCTGCTCGACCGGGTCCTCGGACTGACGCCCCTCCAGTACGGCATCTTCGCCGGCATGACCGTGTATGCCGTGCCGCAGGTGCTGGCCGCGGCGGCGCCCGTGTCGCAGGCGAGCGTGCACATCGGGACGCTGGTAAAACTGGTGCGGGTGCTGATGCTGGGACCCGTCGTGCTCGGGCTGTCGCTGTTCCGGCGCGACGGCGCGCGCCGCGCCTCGCTGCCGCTGGCGCAACTCGTCCCGTGGTTCATCGTCGGCTTTCTCGCGCTGATGGCGCTACGGTCCGTCGATGCCCTGCCGGCCGTCGTACTCGAACCGGCGCACGTGGCCTCGGGCTGGCTGACCAGCATGTCGATGGCGGCCCTCGGCCTCGGCGTCGACGCCCGCGCCGTACTGCGCGCGGGCGGCAAGGTGACGGCGACCGTCGTCGTGTCGCTGGTCGGGCTGGGCGCGATCAGTTGGGGGCTGATTGCGCTGCTGGGGATCCGGTGACCGGATAGTACGGGCTTTCGAGCGGCCCGAGATAACTGGGCCGCAGCCCGCCCGCATCGATGACAAGGCGTTGCAGCACGAGACCCGGATCGAGCGCCCAGAACTTCACCGTGTGGCGGCCGGGGCGTGCGACACGATGCGTGGTGACGAACTGCGCGACGCCGTCCGAGACGATCTTGCTCCAGTGGCGTTCGGAACCGTCCGCATGGACGTTGACCACCTGCGGCGCCTCGTCGTCGATCGAGACGGCGTAGCGGAAGCCCTCGCCCGGCTGGAACTTGAGCGTCGGTCCGAGGACGGCCTGCAGTTTCAGCTCACCGGCGGTGAACAGGTGCACCTCGTACTCGAGCCGCATGCCATCCGCGACCTTCAGCGCGTCCGCCGCGACCGGCAAAGTGGTCATGCCGGACAGCGTGCGGCCATAGCCGGGAATCCTCAGCCACTGCCGGCCGGATGGCGCCAGCGCGCGGGTGTAATGCTCCGCCTCGATCGCGACGACGCCCTGCGTTTCCACGTGACCCCGCGCCGTGTCGGGCGCCAGGCCGGCCGGTTTGTGCACGGGCACCTTGACCTCGACCTGCGCCTTGGCCGGACCGCTGATCGTCAGCGATGCCACCGTGGTGCCGGCGGGGACCGCGCTCCAGTCCACGTCGACGACGATGCGCTGGTCCTTGCTCACGCGGCCGGCCTTGTGACTCAGGCGGATCCACGGATGGCTCGTCGTGATGGCATAGTCGAACGGCTGGGCGCTCCGGTTGAACAGCTCCAGATGACGCGGCTGCTTTTCGAAGACGTCCAGCGGCGGCAACACGAGCTGGCGGATCGGGAAGACGGGCCAGGCGATGGCGTCGCCCTGCACCGCGACGCCCATCTGGTCGGACGGGTGAATGCCGTTCGGCGCCGCCAGCTGGCCGGGCGCGGGAACGCGCAGCTCCGACACGGCCGGCATCACGTCGCGGTAGGGCTGGTCCCAGTTGGTGTAGCCGAAACGCGTCTGCGACATCATGTGATTCCATTTGCCGCCGCTGATCTCGCGCTGGTATTTATTCGCGAGATCAGCGTCGCGCTGGAACAGCTGGCGCACGCGCGCCGCCATGTCGTTCGTCGTCACGCGGCCCTGGCGTGCGTACAGGCGATTGAGGCCGGTCGACACGTACATGTCGAGCGCATTCGCGGACGCGCGCACGGGATATTCCACGAGCTGGAAGTAGGCGTCGCGCATGTTCGCGGGCAGCGTGCGGCCGACGCGCACCGCTTCGTCGGCGAGCGCGTTGTAGTCCGCGACGACGCGCTCCGCCTCATCGTAGTTGGTGAGGCTGTAGGTCTCGGGCTCCAGCTGTTCCGGACGGCGCCGCGCGTTGTAGCGCGTGTACTTGTCGACGATGGACGCGATGTCTTCCGCATGCGCCGCGCCGAATTCACGGGTGGCCCAGGCACGCAGGTACTCGGGCAGCCGCTCCGCCGGCCACGCTTGCGGGTTCCACGCATACGCCATGAAGAATTCGGTCGGCACCTCCATCGGCTTCAGGTCGCCCACGTTGACGACCCACAGCCGGTTCGCGCCGTACTCGTTTGCGAGGTTCATCTGCTCCCACACCTTGGCGATCTGGGTCACGTTCAACCATTTGTACGAGCGGGGACCGCCGACATAATCGAAATGGTAGTAAACGCCGGCACCGCCGCTGCGCTTGCGTTCCTCGGCGGTAGGCAGGCGGCGGATATTGCCCCAGTTGTCGTCGCACCAGAGCAGCAGCATGTCGTCCGGGACGCGCATGCCCTTCTCGTAATAGTCCTGCACTTCCTTGTAGAGGGCCCACAACTGCGGCACCTTCTCCGGTTCCTGGCCGAGCTCCTTCCTGATGATCGCGCGCTGGTCGCGGACGATCTGCTGCAGCAGGTCGACGTTGGCGTCTTCCGACATCGGCTCGTCGCCGTCGCCGCGCATCGCCATCGTGATCACCTTTTCGTAATCGCGCGTATTGCGCAGGCCCTGCGCCCAGAAGTCGCGCAGCACCTCGCCGTTGCGGTGGTAATCCCACGGCCCCTTGCCGTAGCGCTTCCACTCCTGCTGCGCCCTCATCATCGGTTCGTGGTGGGACGTGCCCATCACGATGCCCATCGTGTCGGCGAGCTTGCCGTTTTCCTTGTCGTCGTCATAGAACGACGAGTACCACATGGCCGGCCACAGGTAATTGGCGCGCATGCGGAGCATCAGTTCGAACAGCTTTTCGTAGAACTTGTGATTGAAGCCGCCGAAGCGCTCCTTCGCCCAATTGGTCAGCACTGGCGCCTCGTCGTTGAGGAACAGGCCGCGGTACTGGACGGTCGGTTTTTCCATGATGCGCGTGTCGAGCGGCACGCTGAGCGAGCGGTGATGCACGACCGGCACGTCGGCCCACCAGTACCAGGGCGAGACGCCGATCTGTTCCGACAGCGTATAGATCCCGTAGATCGTGCCGCGCTTGTCGCTGCCGGCGATGACCAGGGCGCGCTGCACACCGGGCATCGGGTCCGCGACCGCCTGGATGACGAAGCCTTCCCACTGGCCGGCCAGCGCACGCGTGTCGATCTTGCCCTGTTGCGCGAGGCGGTCGATCAGGCCATGGCGCCCGAGCGTGCCCACGATGATCACGTCGCCCGACGCCGCCGGACGGTCGACCTGCCATTGCGGCGTCTTGCCCGTCACGCTGCCGATGTCGCGCTGCAGGTCGCGTGCCGCGCGCAGCACGCCGGGATACTCGTCCGTGCCGACGACGATGGGCGCGGCACGTCCGGCCTGGACCAGCGCAACGCCGGCCTTGCCCTCCGTGTCGACGAACCGCGCCGTGCCGATGGCGTGGACCTGGCCTGCGATCAGCAATCCCGCCACTGCCGTCACAAGGCGTAGCCATAAATCCCTACTTGTACTTCGCTGCATGAACGTCTCCTCCGTTGAATGACCGACGGTCCCCGGATGTTATAAAACATTGCTTTATCATTATTTTTGGTAGCGCAATCATTTGAGTCTACCGACAGCCGGGGTGCCGGTCAAACGGCTGCTACACTTCTATTTAGCCAATAAACAACAAAGGGGTTCCTATGCGCCAAGCCATCGTCCACATCGCCCTGGTCGTGCGCGACTACGACGAAGCCATCGATTTCTACGTCGGCAAACTCGGTTTCGAGCTGCTGGACGACACGTACCAGCCGGCGCAGGACAAGCGCTGGGTCGTGGTGGCGCCCCCCGGCGGCGCCGGCACCACCCTGCTGCTGGCCAAGGCATCGAAGCCGGAACAGGTGCCGTTCGTCGGCAACCAGGCCGGTGGCCGCGTCTTCCTGTTCCTGAACACCGACGACTTCTGGCGCGATTACGAACGTCTGCGCGGGCATGGCGTGCACTTCGTGCGCGATCCGAAGGAAGAGGACTACGGCACCGTGGCCGTGTTCGCGGACCTGTACGGCAACCTGTGGGACCTGCTGCAGCTGCGGCCGGACCATCCCATCGCCGCACGTCTGCGCGTTTACCAGCAGAGCGACGATGCATAGAGTGCAAGATTCCACATGACCCCGAGGGCGATGCGTGAAACTGATCAGAACGGCGAGCCTGGTCCGGCGACAAAAAGACTGCATCGTCCATTGTGAAATCGAGTTGTGCCTGGCCCCGGGCGCATCCGGCCGCTACCTGGTCAATCTGCGCCAGGGCCGCATGGGCGAGGAATGGCGCGAAACGACGCGCACCCCGCAACCCGTCGCCCTCGCCGACGCCGACACGCTGTTCCACCTCACCGTCACCGAATGCATGGCGCAGGGCTTCGTCGATCCGGCGGATCTCGCACCGGCAGCCATCCCCGCCGCGCCGCCGCCCATCCGTGTATCGACCGAGGCCGACCGCATCCTGCTCCATCGCCTAGACCATCGGCCGCTGCGGCGACGCCGGCGCGGCCGAGGCGATGCAGCAGTTGGCGGAACGCGGCGCCAGCGATGCCGTGCGCCGCGTCGCGCTGCACGCCTGGCTGATTCTGGCCGGCTCCGATGCGCGCCGCGACCATGCGCGCGCGCTCGTTGCAGACTGGCCGCACGTCCTGCGCGAGACATGGGCACAGGGGGAGATCGATGCGACGGCTGGCGCAACGTGCCGCTCGACGCCTGGCTGGAACAGCTCGACCAGGTTGCACAGGCCGACGACCAGCCGCTGGCGCGCCGCGTAGCCGTACAGCCCGTT
>NZ_JBKYMO010000184.1:0-10815 GCF_047302915.1 Massilia sp. CT11-108
GAACCGCGCGCTGCTGTCCGACCGCCTGGACCGCGCGCTGCTGGCGGCGCGGCGCGACGGCACGAAGCTGGCCCTGCTGTTCATCGACCTGGACCGCTTCAAGACCATCAACGACTCGCTCGGCCACCTGGCGGGCGACCACCTGCTGAAGGAAGTGGCGCAGCGCCTGTGCCGCGTCGTGCGCGCCAGCGACACC
Organism: Massilia sp. CT11-108; assembly: GCF_047302915.1. Classification (NCBI taxonomy): domain Bacteria; kingdom Pseudomonadati; phylum Pseudomonadota; class Betaproteobacteria; order Burkholderiales; family Oxalobacteraceae; genus Massilia; species Massilia sp. CT11-108. Next base: position 197 of record NZ_JBKYMO010000184.1, read on the forward strand.
GTCGCGCGCCTGGGCGGCGACGAATTCGTCGTGCTGGTGCCGGATGTGCGCGCGGCCGAGGAGTGCGGCCTCGTGGGCGACAAGATCATCGCGGCGCTGGCGGCACCCATCGAATTCGAAGGCCACAGCCTGCACATCTCGCCGTCGATCGGCATCTGCCTGTACCCGGACGACGGCGATGACGCGGCGGGCCTGATGCGCAAGGCCGACGCCGCGATGTACTACGCCAAGGCGGCGGGCCGCAACAATTACCAGTATTACGCGGAGCCGATGAACGCGGCGGCCGCACGCCATTTCGAGATGGAGACGCGCCTGCGCGGCGCGCTGCTGCGCGAGGAGTTCGTGCTGTTCTACCAGCCGATCGTGGGCGTGCAGGACGGCCGCGTGCACGGCCTGGAAGTGCTGCTGCGCTGGCGCCATCCGGAGCAGGGCCTCGTGGCGCCCGACGACTTCATCCCGATCCTGGAAGAGAACGGCCTGATCGTGCCGGTCGGCGAATGGGTGCTCCGGCGCGCCTGCGAACAGGCGATGGCCTGGCAGCGGGCCGGGCTGCCGGCGCTGCCGCTCGCGGTGAACCTGTCCGCGCGCCAGTTCATGCACCGAGGCCTGATCCAGTCGATCCGCGCCATCGTCGACGACACCGGCATCGAGCCGGGCCTGCTGGAATTCGAGATCACGGAGACGGCGCTGATGCAGCACGGCGGCCAGACGCTGGAGACGCTGGGCCAGATCTACCGCATGGGCATCCGCCTGTCGATCGACGACTTCGGCACCGGCTATTCGAGCCTGGCGTACCTGAAGCGCTTCCCGGTCCGCAAGATCAAGATCGATCGTGCCTTCGTGCGCGACCTCGAGACGAGCAGCGAGGACCAGGCCATCGTCGCGGCCATCATGGCGCTCGCGGGGAGCCTCGGCATGGCCGTCGTGGCCGAGGGCGTCGAGAACGAGGCGCAGCTGGCGCTGCTGCGTCGGCACGGGTGCCAGTATGCCCAGGGCTATCTGTTCGCGCGGCCGGTGGATGCCGCTGCCGTGCCGGCCCTGCTGAATTAAAGGAGCGTCGCGATCACCGGCGTGTGATCGGACGGCTGCTCCCACTTGCGCGGTTCGCGGTCGATGACGCACGCTTCGCAGCGCTTCGCGAGCGCCTGCGACAGCAGGATGTGGTCGATGCGCAGGCCGCGGTTGCGGCGGAACGCCATCTGGCGGTAGTCCCACCAGCTGTACTGCTTTTCGGGCTGTTCGAACAGGCGGAACGCGTCGACGAGACCGAGGCCGCACAGTTCGCGCAGCTGCTCGCGTTCGAGGTCGGAGCAGTGGATCTGGCCGGCCCACAGTGCCGGGTCGTGCACGTCGCGGTCTTCGGGCGCGATGTTGTAGTCGCCCAGGATCGCGAACTGTTCGTGGATCTCGAGCTCTGCGCCGACCCAGATGCGCAGCGCGGCCAGCCAGCCCATCTTGTAGGCGTATTTGTCGGAGCCGACGGCCTGGCCGTTCGGCACGTAGGCGCAGATGAAACGCACGCCGCCGATGGTGGCCGCGATCAGGCGCTGCTGCTCGTCCTGGTAATGCGGGTTGTTGCGCACGACGTCGGCGATGGGGAGGCGCGACAGGATCGCCACGCCGTTGTACGTCTTCTGGCCGCTGAACACGACTTCATAGCCGGCCTCGTTGATCGCGGCGACGGGGAATTTGTCGTCGGTGAGCTTGGTCTCCTGGATGCAGAGGACGTCGACGGGGTTGGCGGCGAGCCACTGGAGCAGGTGCGGCAGGCGCACTTTCAGCGAGTTCACGTTCCAGGTTGCGATTTTCATGGGCTATCTTGGTACGGAGGCCGGACCGTCCGGCACAATCTGGGCAGTATCGTGTCTTTGAGTCATTCTTGCAACATAAGTTGGCCTGTGACGCCATGACACGATCGTCATTATTTGTTTCGATTGCAACAAAGATGTCGTAAAATTATTGTCCGTGGAGTAAAAAATCGTAACGACGCTGGAAAGTTGCGCCGAACTGTGACAAGATGTAACAATCACAGCAAGAGACGGGACATTTACGTATTGTCTCCTTCTCGAAAGAAAAAAATTGCAGTAGGCCAACTTTGGTTGTACTATTGGCATATTGCTCTGGAACCAAGTATTCAATAGCAATTCGTTGCATTGATCAGATGGTTGCCGTGGTCGGTCGAGCGGCCGGCTTAGGCAGGTGTGTAACGATCGCGGATCCGAGAGCAGGATTTGCACACAGCTTTGTAAAGGACAACAATGCGCCAAGCATTTGAAGCATGGGCCCAACGCGATGGCCACATTGTCCGGCGTCGTGAAGACAAGCCGGAAGAGTACCTCGTGTACGAAACCCAACGCCGCTGGCTGATCTGGCAGGCCGCGCTGGCACACGGACAGAAGGCTGCGGCTGAAGCGCCGCAGAAATTCGCGCCGTCCGAGAACCAGCCGCAGAAGATGCAGGCCGACGAGGCGAGCGTGCGCAATCGCGTCCTCAACGAGGTGCTGGACGCGTTCAGCGAACTGGATGACAACGCCGGCATCGAAGGCATCGTCAAGGTCATCCAGAACCTCAAGAAGAGGAGTCGCGCCACGGCCGAAGAAAAGGCCTGATGCGCTACCGCCACTACAAGGGCGGTGTGTACGACGTGGTCTGCGAGGCTGTCCTCGAGGCAGACCACACGGCCGTGGTCGTGTATCGCGGGCAGGACGGCAAGACCTGGGTCCGCCCGCGGGATGCATTTTTCGGACTGGTCGACGTGGACGGGAAGCGCATGCCGCGCTTCGCGCCCATCGACCCGGTGCCGGCCGCAGCTTAGCTCCGCCATCCCGGCAATCCCGGGATGCGCTTTGCCTCATGTCTTCCCGATTGCCGCCGTAAACGGATGGGTATGCTCTGTATGCATGACCGGTGAAGACATGTCCCTGATTTTTTTCCGTACCGCCTGCGCGCTTGCGCTGTGCACCGTCACGGCCGGCTGCGTGACGGCGCCCGCCGTGGCGCCGACGCAGCAGCTGGAAGTCCACACCATTCTCGGCCACCGCGAGGTGACGGGCGTGGGCTGCGTGCTGTCCAACGCGGCGGGGCGCTGGTTCGTCGTGGCGCCGGGACGGGTCACGGTCGAGCGCAGCAGGAGTCCCCTGACGATCGACTGCGCGCGCGACGGCGCCGGCAGCGCGCGCGAAGTCGCCGACGCGCACGCCACCTCGTTCTTCGATACCGACCGGCTGATCGGCAACATCATCGTCAGCGCCGGGGCCGGCGGCTACGTCAATCCGTACGACGGCAACGGCGTCGCCTACCAGTCCACCCTGACCGTGCTGATGCGGCCCGCGGTGCCGCGCGCGGCGGCGGGGGAGTCGGCGCCCGGCAACGTCGTGTTCTGATGCCCGGATAAAAAACGGACGCCCGCGGGCGTCCGTTGTGCATGGAGCGGAAAAACGCTTACACGCGGTTCAGCAGGAACGTGGTGAGCAGCGGCACCGGACGGCCCGTCGCACCCTTGGCCGCGCCCGATTTCCATGCCGTGCCGGCGATGTCCAGGTGCGCCCACGTGTAGTTGCGCGTGAAGTTCTCCAGGAAGCAGGCCGCCGTGATCGATGCGCCGCCCGGCGTGCCGATGTTGGCCAGGTCGGCGAAGTTCGACTTCAGCTGCTCGTTGTACTGCTCGCCGATCGGCAGGCGCCAGGCCGGGTCGCCCGCCTGCCTGCCGGCGTCCAGCAGTTCCTGGGCGAGCGCGTCGTGGGCGTCGTCGTGGCGCGTGAACACCCCCGACGTGTGGTGGCCCAGCGAGACGATCACGGCGCCGGTCAGCGTCGCGATGTCGACGACGGCGGCCGGCTTGAAGCGCTCGGCGTAGGTCAGGGCGTCGCACAGGATCAGGCGGCCCTCGGCGTCCGTATTCAGGATCTCGATGGTGGTGCCGTTCATCGCGGTGACGATGTCGCCCGGCTTGGTGGCGCGGCCCGACGGCATGTTCTCGCACGCGGCCACGATGCCGACGACGTTCAGCTTCAGGCCCATCTCGCCGATGGCGCGGAAGGTGCCCAGCACCGAACCGGCGCCGCACATGTCGTACTTCATCTCGTCCATGTTGGGGCCCGGCTTCAGCGAGATGCCGCCCGTGTCGAACGTGATGCCCTTGCCGACGAGGACCACCGGCGCGTCGTTCTTCTTGCCGCCGTTGTGCTTCAGGACGATGAACTTCGGCGGCTCTTCGCTGCCGCGGGTGACGGACAGGAAGCTGCCCATCTTGAGGGCTTCGAGCTGCTTGCGGTCGAGGACTTCGATGTCGAAGCCGTAGTCGCCCGCCAGCTTCTTCGCCGTGTTCGCGAGATAGGTCGGGGTGCACACGTTCGGCGACAGGTTGCCCAGTTCCTTCGTCAGGTTCATGCCGTTGGCGACGGCCTGCGCCTGCGCCAGCACGGCCTTGATCTGCGGCGTCGCGGCCGGGACGGCGATGGCGAGCTTGCGCACGCCGGTGGGTGCCGGATCCTTCTTGCTCTTTTGCGCGTCGGTGCGGAATTCCGCTTCGTTCGCGGCGATGACGATGCTGCGCAGCGCCCAGTTCAGGTCGCGGGCTTTCACATTCTCCAGCGGGAATGCGATAATGGCATCCTGCGCGCCCAGCGAAGCGAAGGTTTTCAGGGCAGCGGTCACGGCACCGGCAAAGCTTTTCTCGCTCACGGCTTCGTCGGCACCCATGCCGACCAGCAGCACGCGGGCAGAGGTCACGCCGGCCACGCCGCGCAGCAGCAGGGTGGAGCCGGGCTTGCCGGAGATGTCACCCGACTTGACGGCGGCGCTGATCGCGCCGTTCAGATCGAGGGCTTTCGCCGCCTCCGACAGTTTCTTGTTTTCGAACACCGCGACTGCCACACAGCCCGATTTGGCTGCGGTCAGCGTGTTTTTTGTGTCGAATGCTTTTATGCTAAAGTCCATTTGATTCTCCGTTTCGAGTTTTTGACGCGCGTGCTGTCCGAGGAACCTTCCAAATGGCGCCCGCTTGTGACGGTTCCCGGGGTTCCTTCCAACCAGCAATTATAACTATCGAATGATTTTCCAACGCGCCCTACAGCGTGAATTGGCCAGCGTGGCCGGTGCCACCTTCACGGTCCTGTTTACGATCTTCGTCACCTGGACCCTGATCTCCATCCTCGGCAAGGCCGCCGGCGGCAAGGTCGCCTCGGGCGACGTGCTGGCGCTGATCGGCTTTTCGGTGCTGAATTATCTGCCAACAATCATCATTCTTACCAGCTTTATCGCGGTCATCGCCACCGTGACGCGCAGCTATCGCGACTCGGAAATGGTCGTGTGGTTCGCGTCCGGCCAGTCGCTGATGCGGTGGGTGCCGCCGGTGCTCGTGTTCGGCCTGCCCATGGTGGCGATCGTCGCCGCGCTGTCGTTCGTCGCGACGCCGTGGGCCAAGATGAAGAGCGCGGAATTCGTCGAGCGTTTCGAAAAGCGCGAAGACCTCAAGCGCGTGTCGCCCGGCCAGTTCCGCGAATCGCCGTCCACGAACCGCGTGTTCTTCGTCGAAGGCAGCACGAGCGGCGCGACCGTCGTGCAGAACGTGTTCGTGAATTCCGTCGACGCCGACGGCAATTCCATCGTCGTCGCCAAGGAAGGCGTGATCGAGCCGGACGGCAAGGGCGGGCAATACCTCGTGCTGAAGAACGGCCGCCGCTACCTGGGCCAGCCGGGACGCGCCGATTTCCAGTCGATGGAGTTCGAGCGCTACCGCATGCGCGTCTCCAGCCAGGCGCCCGTGATCGGCACCGAGACGCCGGCCGACGCCTTGTCCACGCCGGCGCTGCTGGCGCTGCCGGACAACCGCTACACGAACGCCGAACTGCTGTACCGGGTGTCGGCACCGATCTCCTGCCTCGTGCTGATGCTGCTGGCGATCCCCCTCGGCTTCGTCAATCCGCGCGCCGGCAGCTCCGCCAACCTGATCCTCGCGCTGCTGATCTTTTTCACGTACAGCAATCTGTCGAAACTGTTCGAAGCCAGCGTCAAGCAGGGCAAGATGAACTTCGGCGTGGCGTGGTGGCCGCTGCACCTGTTCGCGCTCGTGGTCGTGGCCGGGCTGTTCGCATGGCGCCTGAACGTCAACCATCCGTGGCATCCGCTCGCCCTGCTGGGCGCCTTCAAGCGGCGCCGCCTGCTGCGCGGCGGTGCGGTGACGCAGGAGGGCGCGCAATGAAGATCCTGCAGCGCTACTTCTTCGTCAACATCGCGCAGGCCGTCGCCTTCGTGCTCGTGGCGTTCCTGGGCCTCATCGCCTTCATGGACCTGACCCAGGAACTGCCGTCGGTGGGCAAGGGCGGCTACATGATGCAGCACGCGATCCTGTACGTGCTGCTCCTGCTGCCCGGCCACGTGTACGAGGTGATGCCGGTCGCCGCGCTGATCGGCACCATCTACACGATGGCGCAGTTCGCGCAGAGTTCGGAATTCACGATCATGCGGGCGTCGTCGATGTCGACGCAGCAGGCCGGCATCATGCTGGCGAAGATCGGCGTGCTGTTCGTCGTCGTCACGTTCCTGTTCGGCGAATTGATCACGCCGCGCACGGCGCCGATCGCGGAACGCGTGCGCCTGTCCGCGAAGGGCGCGACGGTGTCGGCCGAATTCCGCTCGGGCATGTGGACCAAGGACACGATCCATGCGGGCGGCGTGAAGGGGCCCGTGACGGGATCGCGCTTCTTCAACGCGCGCCAGATCCGCCCGGACGGGAAACTGATCGACCTGCGCCTGTACGAGTTCGACAACAGCATGCGCATGCGCTCCCTGATCACGGCCGCCAGCGCCACGTTCAGCGGCAACAGCACCTGGCGCCTGATCGACGTCACCGAGACCCTGTTTTCGAATAGCCGCGAACTGCCCGCGCCGGGCACGCCGATTCCTGCCGGCCAGACCATCCAGAGCACGTACGGCCAGGACACGGCGTCCGTCTCCACGCGCAAGGTCGCGAGCCTGGACCTCGTGTCCGAGATCACGCCCAAGATCCTGTCGGTGTCGCGCTCCGATCCGGAGCGGATGTCCGCGAACGAGCTGGCCGTGTACACGCGCCACCTGGCGGAGAACCGCCAGGAGACGGAGCGCTTCAAGATCGCATTCTGGAAGAAGCTGTTCGACCCGCTGTCGATCTTCGTGCTGATGGCGCTCGCGCTGCCGTTCGGCTACCTGCACACGCGCAGCGGCGGCGTGAGCCTGAAGATCTTCATCGGCATCATGATCGGCGTGAGCTTCCTGTTGATTAACTCGTTGTTTTCGCACGTGGGCATGTTGTCGACCTGGCCGGCCTTCGTGACGGCCGCCGCGCCCAGCCTGCTGTTCCTGCTGCTGGCGATCGGGGCCCTGCGCTGGGTGGAGAGACACTGATGGAAAAAGCACTCGTATTGTTCGCCCACGGCGCCCGTGCCGCCGCCTGGGCCGCGCCGTTCCAGCGCCTGCGCGACCTCACCGCGGCGCAGCGCCCGGATTGCGCGGTGTCGCTGGCGTTCCTCGAACTGATGACGCCGAGCCTGCCGGACGAAGTGGGCGCCCAGGTGGCGCTCGGCGCGCGCGACATCACCATCGTCCCCGTGTTCCTGGGGCAGGGCGGCCACCTGCTGCGCGACCTGCCGCTGCTGCTGGAGCAGTTGCGCGCCACCCATCCGCAGGTGACGTTCCGCACCGTCCCCGCCGTCGGCGAGGACCCCGGCGTGCTGGCGGCGATGGCCGCCTACTGTGCCGGGGCGGACGCCGCCTGAGTCTTACTTGTTGACCGTCACCGGGCACATCTGGACCGGCGACGGGGTCGTGCCGATCGCCGCCGGATAGCGCTTGCAACCGGCGGCGTCGAGCGTCAAGCCATAGCGGGCCAGGTTCTGCGTGGCCGCCTTGACCACGGCCTCGTCCTTCTCGACCTGGTCGCGGGGATCGGCGGCCAGCATCGCGTAATGCGGACCGGGGCGGCTCGCGATCACGGACTGGATCCGTTCGAGGTAGGCGGGCGACTCGGGGAAGCCCGCGCCGAGCGAAATGACGCGCACCTCGCGCGGGACGAAGGTCGAGACCCAACCCATCGGCGGATCGCCGTGCGCGGTGAAGACGAGCGTCGACTCCGGATGTTCCATCGGCGGCAGCTGCGCGCTGAAACTCTTTTCGGCCCAGCCGGCGTGCCCCCACGTGATGAACGGATAGACGTAGAGCGACGTGAACAGCAGCATGGCGCCGGCCAGGTACGGGCCGACGCGCGGCCCGGTCAGGCGCGGGACCAGCACCCACACCATCAGCGGTCCCAGCAATTCGATGGGCACCAGGTAGCGGTAGATGCTGAACAGCTTCAGCCACACGAGATAGCCGACGAGCCCGAACAGCAGCAGGAAGCGCGCACGCGGCGCCAGGCGCTCGGCCGGCGCGCCGCCGCGCACCGTGTCGTACAGCCAGCGCGCGACGAACGCGAGGGCCAGTGCGTACAGCAGCGGCACGATCGCCTGCTTGAACGGCAGTTCCGAGACGCGGGCGAATTGGCGGCTGAACACGAACGGCCAGAACAGGGCTTCCAGCGCACCGTGCGGCAGGTGGTCGGTGTCCATGACGGCGACCTGCTGCGCCAGGGGGCTCTTGAAGATGCTGTTAAATTGCGGGAACAGCGGATTGCCGAACGTCTTCCACATCCGCCACCACCACGGCCCGGCCGCGATCGCGACGCCGGCCAGCGTGCCGCACCCGTACGTGAACGCCGCCGCGATCCCGCGCCCGAACGTGGCGGGCACCGCCAGCAGCGCGACGCACAGCGCGAGCGCATACGACGCGTTGGTGAGCTTCAGCCCGGCGCCCAGTCCCATCACGAGGCCCGCCAGCAGCAGCGTGGCGACGGCGCCGTTCGACAGGGCCTGCAACCGGTCCCAGCCGCGCATGACGATGCACAGCGAGGCCAGGATGAACAGGGCGCTCAGGTTGTCGCCCATCGTATTGCCGACCTGCGACAGGAAGCTGGGGCCGCACATGCCCGCGAGGGCCAACAGGATGCACAGGCGGTTGTCGGCCTTGTCCCGGGGCAGCATGAGGCGCGCGAGCGTCAGCAGCAGGATGAAGTTGAGTCCATGGACGAACCCCATCACGAACCCGACGGCCCGGCCCGGCAGCCACTGGTTCAGCAGGTAATAGGGGACGTCGATCGCCGGATTGAAATAGCTTTGCCAATTCCCGGCCGCCATGTCGACGTGCAGCCGGTCGTTGAACAAGGCGTAGGGGTTGTACCAGTGGTAATTGCGCAGGTCCCAGTTTTCATCCTGGCCCAGCCACACGGAGAGCAGGCCGAACAGGACAGGGACGAGCATCGACATGAGCACGGGTGCGCGCTCGTGCCGCAGGAATGCGGTACAGCGATTCAGAAAACGCATGTTGATCCTTCAGGTGTATCGGTAAATCGTGTGAAGCCGTGAACAGGACGGCCCGCAAAGGGCGCTGGGAAGCAGGTGCGGGGGAATGCCAGACTGTTGCTCCAAAGATTATAACTGCTCACGGGCATGGCCGATTCGGCAAGCTGGCGGGTTCGATATCTGTGTTGTCACCGTTGAATCTGTCCTTGGCAATTCGATTGCATCAGTAGACATGTTCCGTTGGTTTACGCGCGTCTTTACTCTCGAAAAGCAATTTCCTCATTGAATTTAAGTTTTCCATAGGGAATCATATGCGAATGGGGTAGCGACGCTCCCAGCCACCCGCCATCGATACCGACGCCATGACCACTCCCACGACCTCCCACTACGTCCGTCCGGGCCAGGCCAGCACGGCCTGGAGCTATGCCGGCGCCCCGGCTTCCGCCGTCACCGCCGTCGCCTTCGACGCGGCCAGCAGCCTGGGCCAGGCATTCGCCCGCGGCGACATGCAGTACAGCCAGGACTACGGCCGGACGTGGCTCGCCTACACGATGCCGGTCGACGGCCAGGGCGCGTACGTGGCCACGGCCGGCACGCTGTGGCGGTTCCAGGACCGCCTGGCCGGCGACGGAACGACGCCGGACACGTTCGGCGTCCTCTACAAGCTGGCGGACGGCAGCGTCGTCACGGCCGAGGACACCGTGTTCCCGGACAGCCAGCCCGTGGGCATCGTCGTCGGCGGCGGCATCGTGTTCACGACCGCGCACGCGGGCGACATCGTCGACGTCGTGGCCGGGATCGACACGGGTGACCTGACGGGCGGCCGCTGGGTGATCGAGAGCCAGTCGCAACCTGGCCTGTTCGGCATCAGCTACAACTCCGCCGTCGACACGGCTGCCCGGCTGGTGGTCGCCGACGCGAGCCAGTTGCCGGCCGGCGGCCTGTCGGCCGCGGTGACCGTGCACTACTACGACCGCTACCAGGTCGACGCCAACGGCAACCCGCTCCCGAACACGGGCGTCACGCAGGTCCTCACGTATGCGGTGGAAGACGGCGCGACGGACGGCCTGCCCGGCTTCGCCAACGAATCGAAAGCCGGCGCCGCGCTGGACGCGTGGACGTCCGCCCCGGCGCTGGCCACCCTGGCGGGCGGCGGCGTCGTCGCCGTCTGGCAGGGCCAGGGCTGTCTGTTTTACACATCTCCGAGCCCACGAGACGGAGCTACATGGGGGTTGGCGGGGTGGGGGT
>NZ_JBKYMO010000185.1:0-10686 GCF_047302915.1 Massilia sp. CT11-108
GGCCCCGTGCCGCGCGCGCATGAAGCCCGCGTGGAAAAACGTTATCACGCGGCCGTGGCGCTCGTGCAGCAGCATGCGGACCAGGCTCGCCGCGCCGCCGGCGTCGCCCAGGCGGGCATGCTGCGCGACAAGCTGAGGCTCGTGCAGGAACTGGAGCAGGCCGTCGCGGCGGACAATGCCGGCGACACCGATTGGGAGGCACGCTGGTCCGGCTTGCCGCCCCTGGACGCCGACATGGAACGCACGTTGCGCACCCGTTTCGACGCCGCGCTGGCCGCGCTGCGCGGGAGCGCGGAACAGAGGGCCGCGTATGGCCACAAGCTGGAAGACAATCGCGGCAAGCTCCTGCAGGAACTGCTGCGCCTGGAAATCGGTGCCGGCATCGACAGCGGCCCGGAGTTCGCGCGCGAGCGGTTGAAGCTCCAGGTCGAGGTGTTGCAGTCGTCGTTGAAATCAGGACAAAGCGCAGGACAGGGCAGCGGCCGCGGCGCCCAGGGCGGCGCGACGGCGCAGCTGCGCGACCTGTGCGCGCTGGCGGCGCTCGTCGATGCGCGTACGGCGTCCCGGCTCGAGCAGCTCGCGCTGCGGGTGGCCAAGGAGGGCAAGTGAAGAAGGATGTGACGGAAGTCCGGGTCGAGGCCGCGGATTTCGACGTGAGCGCGGAAATCGCGCGCCTGCGCGCGGGTGATGCGCGCGTTGGGGCCGTCGTCAGTTTCGTCGGCACGGTGCGCGACATGAACGACGGCGACAATGTGGCCGAACTCGAGCTGGAACATTATCCGGGCATGACGGAGCGTGCGCTGCACGACATCGTGGAGCAGGCGCGGGCGCGCTGGCCGCTGTATGGCGTCCTCGTGATCCATCGCATCGGGCCGATGCGGCCGCTGGACCAGATCGTCCTCGTCGCCTGCACGTCCGCGCACCGCGGCGAAGCGTTCGCCGCGTGCGAATTCATCATGGACTATCTCAAGACCGACGCCCCGTTCTGGAAGAAGGAGCAGACGCCGAACGGTGCGCGCTGGGTCGATGCGCGCGTGACGGACGACACGGCCCGGGCCAAGTGGGCCAGCCGCTGAGCTGGATCGCGGTCGCCGTAGGCGCGGCCCTCGGGGCCTGGTTGCGCTGGGGCCTGACCATCTTCCTCGGCCAGCTGCATGCCCACATCCAGCTGGGGACGCTCGTCGCCAACCTCGTCGGCGGCTACCTGATCGGGCTGGCGCTGGGCTTCTTCGACGCCATGCCGGCCCTGTCCCCGGCCTGGCGTTTGTTCGTCATCACGGGCTTCCTCGGGGGCCTGACCACGTTTTCCAGCTTTTCCGCCGAAGCGATGGTGCTGCTGCAGCGGGGCCATTACGCCTGGGCGCTGGCTCATTCGGCGGTGCACCTGCTGGGGTCGATCGGCTGCTGCGTCGCAGGATATGCGACCTGGCGTGCCATCGCATGATACCGGCGCGTCATTCGCTTGCGCGCAAAGTGCTTGGGCTGCAATCTGGCAATGTCTTAGTTTTCATTGACCGGAGAACAGCATGACCAAGCAATCATTTGCACGCCCGAGCCCCGCCTTCGTCGGCGCATCCTGGGGCGCCATGATCGTCGGCATCCTTGCCTACCTCATCGGTTTATGGAATGCCCAGATGCAGCTCAATGAAAAGGGCTATTACCTGACGATCCTGCTGTACGGCTGCTTTGCCGCCGTGTCGCTGCAAAAGACGGTGCGCGACCGCGCCGAGGGCCTGCCGGTGACAGGGATGTACGTCGGCTTGTGCTGGACCTCGTTGATGGCCGCCGTCGTGCTGCTGACGGTCGGCCTGTGGAATGCGACGCTGATGCTCAGCGAAAAGGGTTTTTATGCCATGTCGTTCGTGCTGACCCTGTTCGCCATCATCGCCGTGCAAAAGAACGTGCGCGACCTGGCCGCGGCGGGCGACGTACCCGACGCGCAGCAGGCTTGATCCATCACGACTTGCCGGGCTTGGCGTGGCCGATGCGCTGGGCCCGGTAAATCCCCGTGTGGCCGGAAAACAGATAGGCCAGCACGCACCCGACGGCCGCATACACCCCCACCTCCGCGCCGAACAATTCGATGGCCATCAGGGTCGACGCGATCGGCGTGTTGGCAGCGCCGGCGAACACGGCCACGAAGCCGACACCCGCCAGCAGTGAGAAGGGCAGGTGCAGCAGCGGCGCCAGCGCATTGCCGAGTGTGGCGCCGATGTAGAACAGCGGCGTCACTTCGCCGCCCTTGAAGCCGCTGCCCAGCGACGCGACCGTGAACACCAGCTTGCCGGCGAAGTCCCACGGCGCCAGCGGCTCGGTGAATGCGGCCTGGATGGTCGGGATGCCGAGGCCGATGTAGCGGTCCGCGCCGAACGCCAGCACGACGGCGGCGACGACGCTGCCGCCCAGCAGCGGCCGCAGCGGACCGTAAGGCACGCGCCGCTTCATCCAGCCCGACAGCGCGTGCGTGCAATCCGCGAACAGTTTTCCTGCAAGACCGAACAGCGCCCCCGCGATCGCGACGGCCGCCAGCGGCCACAGGCCCAGTGCCGGTACAGACGCGATGGCGTAATGCGTGTGGTGGATGCCCAGCGCATGGCCCCACAGCAGGCAGACCTGGTCGCCGGCGATGGCGGCCGCCAGGCAGGCGAGCAGGGCGTCGTAGCGCAGGCGGCCGATCGCGAGCACCTCCAGGGCGAAGATCGCGCCCGCCAGCGGCGTGCCGAACACGGAGGCGAAGCCCGCGCTGATGCCGGCCATCAGCACGATCCTCCGGTCTTCCACCTGTAGCTTGAATGCATGGGTGAGCTGGTCGGCGAGCGCGCCGCCCATCTGCACGGCCGTGCCCTCGCGCCCGACCGAGGCGCCGAACAGGTGCGAGATGACGGTGCCGCCCAGCACGAGCGGCGCCATGCGCAGCGGAATCACTTTCTTCGGGTCGTGGATCTCGTCGATGAGCAGGTTATTGCCGGCCTCGACCGAGCTGCCGAAACGCAGGTACAGCCAGCCGACGGCGAAGCCGGCCAGCGGCAGCAGCGCGATCAGCCAGCGGTGGGCGTTGCGCGTCCCGGTCGCCAGTTCGAGCGCGAACAGGAAGAAGGCGGAGGCGGACCCGGACAGCAGCCCGACGGCGAGGGCGAGCAGCAGCCATTTCCCCATGTAGGGCAGCAGGTGGCGTTGCTCCGTCAAGAATGAATGTTCCATGACGGACATTTTATCTCAGCACGATTTGCCGGCCCCAACCGCGTGTTCGCATCTTGAAAAGTCGCTACGGCATCCCTAACTAGATGTCAATCCAAAATCCAACCCACGGGGATCAAAACATGCGACAAGACAAATTGACGACCAAGCTCCAGGAAGCGCTCGCCGACGCGCAGAGCCTGGCGGTCGGCAACGACAATCAGTACATCGAACCCGTCCACCTGCTCGCCGCGCTGCTGGGCCAGAGCGACGGCGGCGCGCGCTCGCTGCTGCAGCGGGCCGGCGTCAACGTCGGCAGCCTGCAGACGGCGCTGCGCTCCGCGTTCGACCGCCTGCCGAAAGTGCACGGCACGGGCGGCGACGTGCAGGTCGGCCGCGAGCTCGTCTCGCTGCTGAACCTGGCAGACCGCGAATCGCAGAAACGCGGCGACCAGTTCCTGTCGAGCGAGATGGTGCTGCTCGCCTTTACGGACGACAAGTCCGAAGCCGGCCGCCTCGCCCGCGAAAACGGCCTCGCCCGCAAGGCGCTCGAATCCGCGATCCAGGCCGTGCGCGGCGGCGAATCCGTCAACTCCCAGGATGCGGAAGGCCAGCGCGAAGCGCTCAGGAAATACACGCTCGACCTGACGGAGCGGGCCCGCAGCGGCAAGCTCGACCCGGTGATCGGCCGCGACGACGAGATCCGCCGTGCCATCCAGGTGCTGCAGCGCCGTACCAAGAACAATCCGGTGCTGATCGGCGAACCCGGCGTCGGCAAGACCGCGATCGTGGAAGGTCTGGCGCAGCGCATCGTCAACGGCGAAGTGCCCGATTCGCTGAAGGGCAAGCGCGTGCTGTCGCTAGACATGGCCGCGCTGCTCGCGGGCGCCAAGTTCCGCGGCGAATTCGAAGAACGCCTGAAATCCGTGCTGAAGGAACTCGCGCAGGACGAGGGCATGACGATCGTCTTCATCGACGAGATCCACACGATGGTCGGCGCCGGCAAGGCCGAAGGCGCGATGGACGCGGGCAATATGCTGAAGCCGGCCCTGGCGCGCGGCGAGCTGCACTGCATCGGCGCGACCACGCTGGACGAGTACCGCAAATACGTCGAGAAGGATGCCGCGCTGGAGCGCCGCTTCCAGAAGATCATCGTCGACGAGCCGAGCGTGGAAGCGACCATCGCCATCCTGCGCGGCCTGCAGGAAAAGTACGAACTGCACCACAAGGTGGAGATCACGGACCCGGCGATCATCGCCGCGGCCGAGCTGTCGCACCGCTACATCACCGACCGCTTCCTGCCGGACAAGGCCATCGACCTGATCGACGAGGCCGCCTCGAAGATCAAGATCGAGATCGACTCGAAGCCGGAAGTGATGGACAAGCTCGACCGTCGCCTGATCCAGCTGAAGATCGAGCGCGAAGCTGTCAAGAAGGAAACGGACGAGGCCTCGCAGCGCCGCCTGGAATTGATCAACGAAGAGATCGTCCGCCTGGAGCGCGAGTACGCCGACTACGAGGAAATCCTCACGTCCGAGAAGGCTGCCGTGCAGGGTACGACGCACATCAAGGAAGAGATCGAGCGCATCCGCCTGCAGATGGATGAAGCGAAGCGCCAGAGCAATTGGCAGAAGGTATCGGAGCTGCAGTACGGCCGCCTGCCGGAGCTCGAGAAACAGTTGAAGGATGCGGAAGCCGCCAGCCATCAACCGGACGGCGCCGACAAGGAAGAGAACACGCGGCCGCGCCTGCTGCGCACGCAGGTCGGTGCCGAGGAAATCGCGGAAGTCGTGTCGCGCGCGACCGGCATCCCCGTCGCCCGCATGATGCAGGGCGAGCGCGACAAGCTGCTGCACATCGAAGAGAAGCTGCATGAGCGCGTCGTGGGCCAGGACGAGGCGATCGAGGCCGTGTCCGATGCGATCCGCCGTTCGCGTGCGGGTCTCGCGGATCCGAACCGGCCGTACGGCTCGTTCATGTTCCTGGGCCCGACGGGCGTCGGCAAGACCGAGCTGTGCAAGGCGCTGGCGAATTTCCTGTTCGATACGGAAGACGCGTTGATCCGCATCGACATGAGCGAGTTCATGGAGAAGCATTCCGTGGCCCGCCTGATCGGCGCGCCGCCGGGTTATGTCGGCTACGAGGAGGGCGGCTACCTGACGGAAGCCGTGCGCCGCAAGCCGTACAGCGTGATCCTGCTGGACGAGATCGAGAAGGCGCATCCGGACGTGTTCAACGTCCTGCTGCAGGTGCTCGACGACGGCCGCATGACGGACGGCCAGGGCCGCACGGTGGACTTCAAGAACACCGTGATCGTGATGACGTCGAACCTGGGTTCGCACAAGATCCAGTCGATGGATTCCGACGATCCGGCCGTCGTGAAGCTGGCGGTGATGGCCGAGGTGCGCGGACACTTCCGCCCCGAGTTCATCAACCGGATCGACGAGATCGTCGTGTTCCATGCGCTCGACGAGAAGAACATCGGCGCGATCGCGAAGATCCAGCTGAAGAACCTGGAACAGCGCCTCGAGAAGATGGAAATGGCGCTCGACATCAGCGAGGAGGCCCTGCAGAAGATCGCGGAAGCGGGCTTCGATCCGGTGTATGGCGCGCGTCCGCTCAAGCGCGCGATCCAGCAGCAGATCGAGAATCCGCTGTCAAAGGAAATCCTGGCGGGCCGCTTCGGACCGAAGGATACGATCCGCGTCGGCGTGCGTGGGGGCCAGTTGGTGTTCGGCGAGGAGCCGGCTGTCGAGCTGGCGAAGTAATCTGTTCGTGGCTATGGAATCGCCCTGTCGGCCAGCGCCGGCAGGGCGTTTTTTACGCGCGCTTGCGGCGCGCCATGAAGCCGAGCAGGCCCAGGCCGCCGAGCATCATCGCGTACGTCTGCGGTTCCGGCACGGCGGAGACCACGAGATGTTCGCCCATCAGGCTGCCGACCTTTTTATCGCCGTCCGTGCCGAACATGGTCACCTTGAGCTGGGGCGACGTCGCGTCGACATTGCCGCCAGAGAAGGTGAACTGGAACACCATGTCGTCCGTCAGGGCGACATGCGCGCCGGCATAGCACAACGACGTGCCGGCATGGCCGCCGCCCGTGCAGCCGTTCGCGTTCAGCTCGTTGCTGGACAGGGTCCAGTTCGACACGCCGCCCGGCGCGGCTGTGAGCAACACGCTGTCGAAGCTGCCGAGGTCCTTCAGCTGCAGGGCGCCGAGCGACGAGGCCCCGGCCCAGCTGCCGGTCGGGTTGGCGGCGTCGACGTCGAGGGTCAGCACGTTGCCGGACCAGGACGAGGTAAAGTCGACGCCCTGGAATTCGATCGTGCCGGCCTGCGCCGACGCGAGCGTGCCCGCGCCCAACAGCGCCGCCAGCAGGGTAGTGCGGATGCGTGATGTCATGTTCTCTCCTTCTCCACAAAATGCAAGGACCCGGCGGCTCGCGTCCTGCGAGACCGACGGGCACATACGGATCAGATCCGTGCCGCAAGGGTAGAAGGGGAGCCGATATGGCTCTGTTAGCCGACTAACTCATCGTTTGTAACAACAACGCCCCGCCGGGCGCTGGACCGGGCGGGGCGTTCGGGAGGAAGGACTACGTTCAGCGCGGGCGGCGGCGCAGCACGAGACCCATCAGGCCCAGGCCACCCAGCAGCAGGGCGATGCTCTCCGGCTCCGGGACGTTCGCCGTGGCGGCGGGGGTGCCGGCCGGCGTTTGCACGACCTCGGGGCCTTCGATGGGCAGCGTCGACGGCAGGTCTTCCTGCGGCGGCAAGTCGGCCGGCGTGCCGGATGGAGAAGCGACGTCGGACGTGCCGGTCGGCGTTGTCGTGTCGGCCGTCGTGTTGGTCTGCGTGCCGGCGGACGTGGTCGGGGTGTCGGGGATTACCGGAACGACCGGCGTGACCGGCGCGGTCGGGGTGGCCGGGGGCGATGCCGGCAGCACCTGCGACAACAGCGAGCCGACCTTGTTGCCCCGGGCATCGACGAACTCGACCTTCACGTGCGGCTCGTTCGTCGCGACGCTGGCGCCGTCGAACGTGAATTTGAACACCATGTCGTGGGCCAGCGCGATCTGCTGGCCGTAGAAGCACATGCGGCTCCCGGCCGCGCCGTTGCTCGTGCCGGAGCAGCCGGACGCTTTCAGCTCGGACGTCGACAGTTTCCATGCATCGGTCCCGCCCGGCCAGCCGCTCACGCTCACGCTGCTGTAAGTGCCCACACCCTTGATCGCCAGCGCAGCCAGGCCCGTCGCGCCGCTCCAGCCGCCGCTGCGCTTCGCGGCGTCGATTTCCAGCGTGAGCACATTGCCGCTCCAGTTCGACGTGAAGGTCACGCCTTCCGTCGTCAGGATACCGGCGTGGGCCGTCATCGTCATTGCGCCCAGCAGGGCGGCCAGCGCGGTCAATCGCAGTGTCATCGGGTGTCTCTTTCGGAAGTGCGGAAAATTGCTTTTAAGAATTTAATGATGGTGTTCGGAATTTATTCTCCCCCGATTTGATGCAAATCGTCAATTTGTGATTCTTTATGATGACGGCGGTGTTGTTTAATCAGGAAAAATTGTCAGATTTGCGGCAGTATTTACGAAATACTTTGTGGAAACAACTCACTATATTTCACATTATGAAAACTTGTTCGTACATGTGAAAAGCGCACAAGAAGCACCTGCCCGGCAGTTTCCATTGTGAGAAATTTGTTCTCGTATCATGAAATAATAAATGTAAGTAGATGATTTTCAAGGAAATAAAAACCGTCATATGTCTTATATAAGAGTATTGGTGCTGCGCACAACCGGCGCTATCATGTGTCTAACGGAATCACTGTCCAACCCCGTCTTTTCAATCAGGAGAACGCCATGGCAACTCGTGAACAGCAAATCGCCGCCCTGCAACAGGATTGGGAGTCCAACCCGCGCTGGAAAGGTATCGTCCGCAATTACACGGCGGAAGATGTCGTACGGCTGCGAGGCTCCGTGCAGATCGAACATACGCTGGCGCGGCGCGGCGCCGAGAAGCTGTGGAACCTGATCAACAACGAGCCGTACGTGAACGCCCTGGGCGCGCTGACGGGCAACCAGGCCATGCAACAGGTCAAGGCCGGGCTGAAAGCCATCTACCTGTCGGGCTGGCAGGTCGCGGGCGACGCCAACCTCGCCGGCGAGATGTATCCGGACCAGTCGTTGTACCCGGCCAATTCGGTGCCGATGGTCGTCAAGCGCATCAACAACACGTTCCAGCGCGCGGACCAGATCCAGTGGTCGGAAGGCAAGGACGACGTCGATTACTTCGCCCCGATCGTGGCCGATGCGGAAGCGGGCTTCGGCGGCGTGCTGAATGCTTTCGAGCTGATGAAATCCATGATCGAAGCGGGCGCGGCCGGCGTGCACTTCGAAGACCAGCTGGCCTCCGTCAAGAAATGCGGCCACATGGGCGGCAAGGTGCTCGTGCCGACGCGCGAAGCCGTGGAAAAGCTGACGGCGGCGCGACTGGCGGCCGACGTGATGGGCACGCCGACGATCCTCGTCGCCCGCACGGACGCCGAAGCGGCCGACTTGCTGACGGCCGACGTCGACGCGAACGACAAGCCGTTCTGCACGGGCGAGCGCACGGTGGAGGGTTTCTTCCGCGTGAAGCCGGGCGTCGACCAGGCGATCGCGCGCGGCCTCGCGTATGCGCCGTACGCCGACCTCGTGTGGTGCGAGACCGGGAAGCCGGACCTGGAATTCGCCAAACGCTTCGCCGACGCCATCCATGCGAAATTCCCGGGCAAGATGCTCGCGTATAACTGCTCGCCGTCGTTCAACTGGAAGAAGAACCTGGACGACGCGACGATCGCCAAGTTCCAGAAAGAGCTGGGCGCGATGGGCTACAAATTCCAGTTCATCACGCTGGCCGGCTTCCATGCGCTGAACTACAGCATGTTCAACCTGGCGCACGGCTATGCGCGCCGCGGCATGTCGGCCTTCGTCGAGTTGCAGGAAGCGGAATTCTCCGCCGCCGACAAGGGCTTCACGGCCGTCAAGCACCAGCGCGAAGTGGGCACCGGCTACTTCGACGCGGTGACCCAGACCATCCAGCAGCACCAGAGCTCGACGACGGCGCTGCACGGCTCGACCGAGGACGAACAATTCTTCGACGAGAAGAAAGTCGCCTGAGCTGAAACGATCCTCCACCCATCCTCGCGATGGTCTGCCGCAGTGGCCACAAGCCGCTGCGGCATTTTTATTTCCCCAAACCGGGGTCAGAAACTTCGGGGTCAGGTCCCATTTCGCTCCGAATTCGGGGTCAGAGCACATTTGCGATCAATGTCCGGATGTGCAAGAAGTTTCGCCATCCCGGCGTGGTGCGCCGACTGTCCCCCTTAAACGCGTAGCCGTCACGAGTAGAAATCCTCTCCCGGAAATTTCACCTAAAAGTGCTCTGACCCCGAATTGTGCCGAAAATGTGCTCTGACCCCGAATTTGGGCTTTTGGGATCGAGACGTATCTGAGGGATAATGGCGGTTGGCCCGCGCGCGATCGCATGGCGGGCGCCGCATCAACCAGATTGGAATCTCTATGTTCAGCTACCGCCACGCCTTCCACGCGGGTAATCACGCCGATGTCCTGAAGCACTTTATTCAGGTTCAGTTGCACAAATACATGAACCAGAAAGACACGGCCTACACCTATATCGACACCCATGCCGGTGCCGGCGTGTACGCGCTCGACAGTGCGCAGGCGGTCAGGAGCGGCGAATACATCGACGGCATCGGGCGCCTGTGGGGGCGCGACGACCTGCCGCCGGCGCTGGCCGAGTACGTGGACCTCGTGGGCAAGTTGAACCCGAGCGGCAAGCTGCGCTGGTATCCCGGTTCGCCGTGGGTCGCGGATGCCGAGGCGCGCCTGGAGGACCGCCTGCGCCTGTTCGAACTGCATCCGGCCGACATCAGGGTGCTGGCGGAGAACGTCCGCAAGCTGGAGGCGCATCACGCGGAGCAGGGCGAACGTGCGCGCGGGCGCCGCATCCTCGTCGAGCACGCGGACGGTTTCCATGGGCTGAAGGCACTGCTGCCGCCGCCGTCGCGGCGGGCGCTGGTGCTCATCGATCCGCCGTACGAAGTCAAGCTCGACTACAAGCACGTGCGCGACGCGCTGGACGAAGCGCTCAAGCGCTTCCCGGCGGGCATGTATGCGGTCTGGTATCCGGTGCTGCAGCGCATGGAATCGCGCCAGTTCGCCGATCGCCTGAAGCGCCTGCCGGCCAAGGAATGGCTGCACGTGACGTTGAGCGTCGCGGGTCCGCGCGCGGACGGCAACGGCCTGCACAGCAGCGGCATGTTCATCCTGAATCCGCCGTACACGCTGGAGGCGACGTTGCGCGAGACGATGCCGTATCTCGTGCAGGTGCTGGGCCAGGATGCCGGTGCAACGTTCCGTATCGAAAAAGGGACGCAGGTCACCGGCACGGTGCCGGCACTGGGCGGTCCCCGCAAGCCGGTGGGCAATGCGCGCCGCGCGAGCCCGCTGTCCGG